>NZ_CP109994.1:3003547-3303901 GCF_025947065.1 Flavobacterium sp. N1736 | reverse complement strand
GACTTTGAACTTTGGACTTATTTTATAATTCAGCTAATGAAATTCCTCCATTTTTGTTACTGATGTAGCAGGCTTCAACGACTTTCATAGTATCTAAAACATCTTGTACACTTGCTAATAGTTTTGCATCAGAACCTTCTTTAAAACGCATTAAGTTTGACATGGTTCCAATAAAAGCTTCCGGAAACCACGAACCTTCCAATTCAATTTTTTTCCATTCATATTCTCCATTTTCGTTTGCCAAAGCATATTCAAATTGATCAGGCAAACCGTCGGGATAATTCATTAGTAAACCCATTTTTGCTTTGATGGCGCCTTTTGTTCCTTCCCATTTAATGTAACTTTCTTCGTGTTTTGGACCAAAATGGTGATCATGATTCGTATTAATTACCACATGTTTGTCTTCCCCATAATCCAAAATAATAGTCGATCGGCTCGATGATAATTTTTTTAATGGGTGCTTCGCTGTTTTTGCCATCACACTTTTCGGATTTCCTAAAAAAGATCGGATGCAATCGATATAGTGAACACTATGAAAAAGAATTTCTAATCTGGGATGTTCCTTAATCAGTGGGAACAATTCCCAAGGCGTATTTACGGTAACTTTAAATTCTAAATCATATAAATCACCAATAAATCCTTCATTGATTAAATGCCTTGCTGCGCTTACAAAAGAGGCAAAACGAAGTTGAAAATTAATTCCGGCAACTAATTTTTTTCTTTCGCAAACGGCAACAATTTCCCGGGCTTGGGCCAGATCATTTCCCATTGGTTTCTGAATCAGTACTGCTGCACCATCCGGAAGCTGCTCTAAAATTTCAATGTATTGATCAGGAAGAACCGTAATATCATAAACCGCATTTGAAGGCGCATGCTGCACAGCATCGGCAACAGTTTCAAAAACATGATTTATTTTAAATTGTTTTGCCAAATCATGCGCTTTAGAAATTGTTCTGTTTGTAATGCCAAAAACGGTAAAACCGGCCATTTCATACGCAGGTAAATGTGCATCTTTTACAATACCGCTTGCGCCGATAATGATAACAGGCTGGTTGGTTTCCGGTAATTTAGGTTTATATGGAATATTCATAATTTTTAGTTTAAAGTTCTAAGCATCTATCCCGAAGCCTCGGGACTGAGTTACTAAGTTTTTTGAGTTACTTTTAATCTTTGTCAAAGTTTTAAACTTAGACAAAGATGTCGCAACACAATTAATTTGCTATTTTTTCAATATTGTTCTGAGTATCTTCTAATAATTTTTCTGATGAAATATCACTTTCAATTGCCTTCAAAACCATTTGATCGATTAACTCTGCTACTTTTGGCCACACCGGGGTTTGCGGTAAAGTCAAAGCATTTTCGTGCAGCATTTCGAGTTTGTGATAAAACGGAATGATTTTATTGATTTCTTCATCATTCCAGGTTGATTTTCTACAGCCAATTCCTCCTTCATTTGTCAATAATTTATCACTTTTTGGAGACGTAGCAAATCTTAAAAAATCATAAGCAAGTTCTTTATGTTTACTTCCAATGCCAATTGTATAAAGCCAATAAACATTCAAAGAAGCCGTTTTGTAATTTTGATCAAAGGGAAGTTCTGTAATGTCAACTTTGCCTTTTACTTTCGATTCTTCAATTACTTCACACATCGAGGCAAATCCAAACCAGTTAATTGCCATTGCTGCCTGTCCTTCGGCGAAAGCCAAACCAGCTTCAACTGAACCAAAATTTTTAGATTTTGGATGAACCGCATTTTTATTATTTACAATATCTCTATAAAAATCTAACGCTTCTATTGCTACAGTCTGATTAATATTAATTTTATTCTGATGATCTAATAACGATCCGCCACGTGTCCATAATTGCAGGCAAAAATCAAAAACCATATTATGCCCGTCCGGATAATTGGCAAAAACACAACCATACAAATTTTCTTCCGGGCGATTAAAAAATTCAGCAATTTGAACAAATTCTTGCCAAGTTTTTGGAGGATTTAATTCATAACCAAATTGATTTTTGAAGCTTTGTTTTTCAATTTCATCTTCAAATAAATCTTTTCTAAAAATTAAACATTCCGGACCATCGTGAAAAGGCAATCCGTAAGTTCCGTTATTTATTTGCTGTAAATTCAACAACGATTTATGCCATCCTTGCGGATAATCTTTCGGAGGATTTTGATTGATAAATGAGGTTAAATCCAGAACAACTTTTTCATTTGCAGCATCAAAAATCCAATCAGTATTAATGTGAGCAATATCCCAAGTGCCATTTTTTAAACCTTTATTGGTAATAGTTTCTTCATAAAGATCATGTAATTCAAGAGGAATCATTTCAGCTTCGATCTGAATATTATATTTAAGACAAAACAAATCCCATAACTTTTGAAGCGTACTTTCAAAAGGATCAAATTTTCTAACTGCAATTCTTAATTTTTTCATTTATACAGTTATAAATTCTTTAGTAATCTTTTCGTTATCCTGACCCAATTTTGGAGAACCTTTGTCTGAAGTTAAATATTCGCCATCAATTTTAATCGGACAACGTGTTGTTTGGTACGAATAGCCATCTAACATTTCAACCTTCTGCGTAAAATCTAAAACTTTAAAACCTTCTTCTTCGAAAAGCTGTTGATAATTTAAAACTCCGGCACACCAAATATCTGCCGGTTCTAAAATATTCAGCCAAAAATCTGTATTTTGAGTTTGTAAATGTTCAGCCAGAATATTTTTTATTTCATCTCTTAAATGAAATTTATTTTCAGGAAATTGCAATAATCCATCACATTTTAAAAGTGACGCCAAAACAGGAATCGAGCCCATTGCCAAAGCTAAAAAGCCATTATTCGTTTTATAAATTCCGTAAGGAGCACCTAAATAAGCGTGCGCATTATTGGTCTTGGTACGAACAGGCAATTCGCCGCCATCATTAAAAAAAGTAGTAATCGTTTCAAATTGAAAATCAAAAGCAGATTCTAACATACTTACCTGAACAGAAGCTCCAATATTATGTGTTGCTTTTCGATACAAAGCCGCTAAAATTCCCTGAGCTAAATGCGCTCCGGCAAGCATATCTACAATCGACAATCCCATTGGTACAGGACCATCTTCCTGATTTCCGCTCAACCAGGTTAAAGCCGTTAAAGACTGTAATAATAAATCTTGTCCCGGTAAATCTTTTAAATCCGGATGAGTACCAAAACCAGAAATCGAACCATAAATTACATTTGGATTTATAGCTTTAACCTCTTCGTAACTCAATCCCACGCGTTCCATTACGCCTGGTCTGAAATTATGCATGACAACATCGGCTTTAGCCAATAATTTTTTTAACTTTTCAAGTTCCTCAGGTTGTTTAAAATCAATCGCAAAAGATTCTTTATTCCTGTTGATCGTATGAAAAACGGAAGATTCTCCGTTCATAATCAAATCAGAAGTATACAGAGTTCTGCAAATATCTCCCGTTCCCGGTTTTTCAATTTTTATAACGCGCGCGCCCAAATCAGCCAATCGTAAACTTGCTGACGGACCAGAAAGAAACTGGCTAAAATCTACTATTAAATAATCTTCTAAAGGTTTCATCTATTCGCTTAAAAATTGTTCGTGTATTCTTGAGTTATCTTCTCCAACTTTTGGAGCTGCTTTTGTGCTTGTTAAGATTTTTCCGTCAAGCTGAATTGGACTTCTTGTTGTCACCAAATTTTCTCCGGCAGAATTTTGAACTGTTTGTTTCAATTGCAATTCATTTACAAAAGCCTGCTTATCTAATTCCTCATAATTTAGCACTTTTCCAGACCAAATTCCTTCTTTTTGAAGCAAATTCATCCAATAATCAGATGTTTGAGTTATTATTTTTTCAGCTAATAATTCTCTGATTTCATCTCTAAAAGTAAACCAGTCTTGTTTATCAGCATAATGATTTAAATCAACACCTAAAGTATTTCCAATAAAAAGTAAATCTCCCATTGCCAGCGAAATATAACCGTCTTGTGTTTGATAAACGCCATAAGGAGCGCTTAAAAAAGCATGAGCACTTCCTTTTACATCGCCTCTTTCCGGCAATTGCCCGCCATCATTTAAGAAAGATGTAATCGCTTCAAATTGAACATCCAAAACAGATTCCAGTAAACTTACTTCAACCAAAACACCTTTTCCGGTTTTAGCTCTTTTCAATAAAGCCGCTAAAATTCCCTGAACAAAATGATTTCCGCACATTAAATCGGCTACAGCCAAACCAAACGGAACCGGACCCTGACTTTTTCTGCCGCTCAGCCAGCTTAATCCCGAAAGCGATTGTAATAACAAATCCTGTCCGGGTTTTTTTGCCCACGGGCCAATATTTCCGTAGCCCGTAATTGTTCCGTAAATTATTTTTGGATTAATATTCAAGGTTTCATTAAAATCCAATCCTATTTTTTCCATCACGCCAGATCTGAAATTATGCGTCATAATATCAGCTTTGGCAATTAATTTTTTGATCAGAATCAAATCTTCCGGATTTTTAAGATCGGCCGCAAAAGATTCTTTATTTCTGTTAATCGTATGAAATAGCAAACTGCTGTCATCAACAAAAAGATCCTTAATACTTAACTGCCTGCACGCTTCGCCTTTTATCGGGCGTTCAATTTTAATTACGCGTGCGCCTAAATCTGCTAGTTTTAATCCGGCAGAAGGTCCTGCCAAAAACTGGCAAAATTCTAATACAACTAATCCTTCTAATGGTTTCATGCCGTAATTAAATTTAAAGACTTTGTATAAAGCGAATTCAGTACTTCTAAAACCAAATCTTCATTTCCACCATTCATTAAATAATCACGAACTACATCGCCCGCATGATCCTGAAAATACATGTGTCCTGAATATCTTGGGCGCAGGAAAGCTCTTTCTAAAGCGGGTAAAGTATTTTTGAAATAATCGTGTGTCAACGAATTGATTCGATCACTTTTCCAAGCCTGAAGATGTCCGGGTTGTCCGCCATTGTCAGCAAAAATATTTTGTTGTGTATGAGAAGAACCTGTAAATTCAGCATATTTAATAGCTTCAGGAATATGTTTGCTAAATGAAGAAACAGCCAATCCCGTTCCGCCCAATGAGCTAATCATCGGTTGATCGTTCAAACGAACTAAATCATAAAAATGAAGCAATTTTCTACCATATCCCATTCTCGAATAATTAGAATATCCGTAAGCAAAAGGGCAGTAGGCAATTTCATCAGAATTTACCATTGCTTCATAAACCTGAATCGGGTTTCTGTTAAAGTTTTCCGGATCAATTAATTGTGCCAATTCCCGAAACATTTGCAGCGCTTTTTTTCCTGTTTCCGGAGAAATAACTTTTTCTGTAGATTGAAAAGGAGCTTCGCCCAAACTACAGCAAAACATATAAAAGCTCATCAAAACATCAACTGGAATTCCTGCAAAAGCAACCAGTCCTCTTTTGGCCAAAACCAATAAATCATCATATGTTTGTGGCACTTTTAATCCTTCTTTTTCTAAAATATCCAAACGAGCGGCAGCAACCGGAGTCGCCGCGTCGATTGGCAGCGCCCATAATTTATCGTTAAAAACGTAACTTCCGTAAGAACGCCCAACAGTATTTAATTCCTGATCTTTTATATATTCTGATGATAAATAATCTGATAATGGTAAGATGGCTTTTGTTTGTGCGCCAAAACCTGTCCAAGGGTGATCGATTACAAGCAAATCAAATCTTTTTGCTAAATCTTCGATAGAAGCATCTGCAAATTCTTGTAAACTTCTTTTCTCCCAGGTAATTTCAACTCCGGGATTTAGTTCTGTAAATCGCTGGGCTGTAGCAACCATTGGCAATAAACCTCTTGTATGATTCCAGGTTATCCCTTTTAATATCGTCATTTTTAGTAAAATTTATATTGATGATTTTATTTGAAAATTAATAAATGTAAAAAATACAATTACAAAAATAGAAATAAGATTGAATTGCGCAATGATTGATAAGTTTATTAACACTCATTTTTTGAAGTATGTTGATCTTATGGGTATTTTTTTTACAAACGGCGTAAAAAATGTTATAATTTATTAAAGTTTAATCATTTTGAGACATTCATATAAAAATATATCTCAAATATTAATATTAAAATATACTTTTGTAATTGTGGTTTTTACATTTATTAAATTATAAACGAATTATGAATGTTTGAACGACATCAAATACATAAATGACTAAATAATAATAACATGTTTTCATTAAAAAATAAAAAAGCAGTAATAACCGGAGGAGGCAGCGGAATAGGAAGAGCGATTGCAACCTTGTTTGCCAAGCAAGGTGCCGAAGTTCATATTATAGATTTAACAATCGAAAGCGCTCAGGATGCATTAGACGAAATTTTAAAATCTGGAGGAAATGCTTTTTCTTATGCCTGTAATGTTGCAAATCAGGAAGACGTAAAAGCAACATTCGAAAAAATAGGTAACATTAATATTCTAATAAATAACGCCGGAATCGCTCATATTGGAAAAGTAGATACTACGCCTGCATCTGATTTTGATCGCGTTATGGATGTAAATGTAAAAGGAGTTTACAACTGTTTGTTTGCTGCGATTCCACAATTCAGACTTTCAAACGGCGGTGTAATTATCAACATGGCATCAATTGCGGCATGGGTTGGTATACCTGATCGATTTGCCTATTCTACAGCAAAAGGTGCAGTTATGGCAATGACATTATCTGTAGCAAAAGATTATATAGGAGAAAATATTCGTTGCAATTCTATTTCTCCGGCAAGAGTTCATACGCCATTTGTTGATGGTTTTATTTCGAAAAACTACGCTGGTAAAGAGGCAGAAATGTTCGAAAAATTATCACAATCACAACCAATCGGGCGAATGGGAAAACCGGATGAAATTGCAGCTTTGGCATTATACTTATGCAGCGACGAAGCCGGATTTATTACAGGCTGTGATTACCCTATTGATGGAGGATTTATAAAATTAAATAATTAAAAAAAGATACTAAGGTTCTAAGTTGCTGAGTTACTAAGGTTTTTCAGCCAACTAAACTTAGCAACTTAGAACCTTAGCCACTTAGTAACTTAAAAAAATAAGAGAAATGAAATTAATACGTTTTGGAGAAATCGGAAAAGAAAAACCAGGAGTTTTAATTGGTGAAAAAAGATTTGATGTTTCGGCAATTGTAACAGATTTTAATGAAAGTTTTTTTGAAGAAAATGGTTTGGAAAAATTGCAAAAAGCATTAGAAAGTAATCCGACTTTACCAGAAGTTGACGCAAATGTACGTTTAGGATCTCCGGTTGCGAGACCTTCAAAAATAATATGTATTGGTTTAAATTATGTAGACCATTGTTTAGAAACTAATGCACCAATTCCAACAGAGCCAATCATCTTTTTTAAATCAACGACTTCATTATGTGGTCCTGATGATGATGTGGTAATACCTAAAAACAGTGTAAAAACAGATTGGGAAGTAGAACTGGCATTTGTAGTTGGTAAAAAAGCAAGTTATGTTGAAGAAGCCGAAGCTTTAGATTATGTTGCAGGTTATGCTTTATTGAATGATTACAGCGAAAGAGAATTTCAAATAGAACGCGGCGGACAATGGGCAAAAGGTAAAGGATGCGACACATTTGCACCACTTGGACCATTTTTGGCTACAAAAGATGAAGTAAAAGATGTTGATAATTTATCAATGTGGCTTACTGTAAACGGTAAAAAATATCAGGACAGTAACACACTGAATTTAGTTTTCAAAATTCCATTTTTAGTGCATTATTTAAGTCAGTTTATGACATTGCTTCCTGGCGATATCATTAGTACAGGAACGCCTCCGGGAGTTGGACTAGGAATAAAACCGGATCCAATTTACCTAAAACCGGGCGATGTTGTAGAGCTTGGAATTGAAGGTTTGGGTACAAGTAAACAAACTGCGGTGGCTTACAAAAAGTAATTTAAAAAGCTAAAAATGAAATTTATAGTATGTGAAAAACCACAGGAATTTCTTTTGAAAGAAAAACCAATTCCGGAACCAAAAGAAGGAGAGGTTTTACTGAAAATAAAAAGAATAGGAATTTGTGGTACCGATATTCATGCGTTTGGAGGAACCCAGCCGTATTTTGAGTATCCAAGAATTTTAGGACATGAACTTGCCGCAGAATATGTAAAAGGAAATGCAAAAGGTTTTGAACCCGGCGATAAAGTAACTTTTATCCCGTATTTCAATTGCGGAAAATGTGTTGCCTGCAGAAACGGCTTAACGAATTGCTGTGTAAATATTAAAGTTTTCGGAGTGCATATTGATGGCGGAATGGCAGAATATGTAACAATTCCAGAACAATATTTATTACACGGTCAAGGTTTGGATTATGATGAACTGGCTTTAGTTGAACCGCTTGCAATCGCGGCGCACGGAGTAAGGAGAGCTGCAGTAAAATCGACAGATACTGTTTTAGTAATGGGCGCCGGACCAATTGGTATCGGACTGATTCAGTTTGCTAAAATAGCCGGAGCAAAAGTGATCGTAATGGATATTAACGAATACAGATTAGGTTTTTGTAAAGACGAATTAAATGCTGATGAAACCATAAATCCATTGCATGATGACGTTGCTCAAAAACTGGCAGAACTTACAAACGGCGATATGGCGAATGTTGTTATTGATGCAACCGGAAACAGAAATGTGATGAATAGTGCGTTTAATTATATTTCGCATGGCGGAAGATTTGTTTTAGTCGGACTTCAAAAAGGAGAATTGAGTTTCAGTCATCCCGATTTTCATAAAAGAGAATCAACTTTAATGAGCAGCAGAAATGCAACTATTGAAGATTTCGAATATGTAATGAAATGTTTGAAGGAAGGTAAAATTGATCCGAAAAAATACATTACACACAGAACCAGTTTCTCAGACATGATTACTGATTTTGGACAATTAATTGATCCGAAAAATAATGTAATTAAAGCATTAATCGAAATAGAATAAAATTATTAGTAAAATGTAAAATGTGAATTCTGTTGTGAAAAATTTAAGTAAAACCTAAGTTATATAGTATTCATTTTACATCTTAAAAATCACATATCGCAATCTACATTTCACATTTTACAAAATTACTTCTAACATAATAAAAAAATGGATTTAAATTTAAGAAATAAAATTATTGTTGTTTCAGGTTCTGCCGGAAAGCAGGGAAGTATCGGAGAAACTATCATTAACCGAATTGCAGATGAGGGTGCGATTCCGGTTTTGGTCGACAGAAACAGCAGAGGAGCAGATTATGCCGCAGCGTTTCAAAAAAGAGGAATAGATTCTTTATTTGTACCGACCGATGTAACTGATCCAATAGAAATTGAAAACGCAGTTAAAAAAATCGTTGAAAAATACGGAAGAATTGATGCCGTAATTAACAACGTTGGTGTAAATGACGGTGCAGGTTTAGATTCAAGTTACGAAGAATTCATGAATTCTTTGAAACTGAATGTAGTAAGCTATTTTTTATTGGTAAAATATGCACTTCCATATTTAAAAGAATCAAAAGGAAATATTTTGAATATTGGCTCAAAAGTAGCTTTAACAGGTCAGGGCGGAACTTCTGGTTACGCTGCTGCAAAAGGTGGAGTTTTAGGATTAACCAGAGAATGGGCAGTAGATTTAATTCAATTCGAAATTCGTTCGAACGCCATTATTATTGCTGAAAGTTATACTCCGGCATATGAAGACTGGATTAAAACATTACCGGATGGCGAAACCGTTTTGAAAAAAATCAACAAAAGTATTCCGTTTGAAGGCAGAATGACCAAAACAGAAGAAATTGCAGATACCGCACTTTTTATTATTTCAGATCGTTCGTCACACACAACCGGGCAATTTGTTTTTGTTGATGGCGGTTACGTGCACTTAGATCGCGCTTTAATCAACGATGTAAATTAATTCAACATGAATAACCGAATTGATGCACATCAGCATTTTTGGAAATTCGATCCCGTAAGAGACAGTTGGATTGATGAAACGATGCAGGAAATTCAAAGAGATTTTTTGCCCGAAGATCTTTTGCCGTTGCTTCAGGAAAATCAGTTTTCAGGTTGTGTAGCCGTTCAGGCAAGTCAATCAGAAGAAGAAACTAATTTTTTAACAGAACTCGCAGCAAAAAATGGCTTTATAAAAGGAGTTGTTGGCTGGGTAGATTTACGTGATAAAAACATTGAAGAACGATTAAATCATTTTTCTGCGAATAAAATAATTAAAGGATTTCGACATGTCGTTCAGGGTGAACCAGATGATTTTATGTTAAGAAAAGATTTTCAAAACGGAATTTCAGCTCTAAAACAATTCGATTATACATACGATATTCTTATTTTTCATCGTCAGTTATCAGCCGCAATACATTTGGCAAATCAGTTTCCGGATCAGCCTTTTGTAATTGATCATATTGCTAAACCCGATATAAAATCAGGAGATATTGCATCATGGAAAAAAGGAATTGAGGAAATTTCAAAAACCAAAAATGTGTTGTGTAAAATTTCAGGAATGGTTACAGAAGCTAATTGGAAAACCTGGAAAGCCGATGATTTAAAACCATATTTAGATGTTATTTTCGAAAACTTTTCGACAGATAAACTCATGTTCGGATCAGATTGGCCGGTTTTGAATGTAGCTTCAAATTATACAGAAGTTGTAAAAACGCTGGAAGATTATATGTCACAATTATCGCTTCAGGATCAAAATAAAATTTGGTATGAAAATGCTATATCATTTTACAAACTTTAATCACTTGGATGTAATGCAAAAAAAATTTCTATGTTTCTATGTGTTAAAAATAATTAGACTCATTGGGTAAACTTTAGTTCAAAAACAATAAATTTTTGAGAAAAAGTGCTTTCAAATTGATCAAATTTGGAAGCATTTTTTTGTTTTAAGAATCGATATTTTGAAGTTTCGGACTTCATTATTCCAATTAATTTTTCAATCAAATTGAAAAAAAATAATGCCAATATTATTAATTTTTTAGAATTTCTATAGATTAAGTCTATTTTAAAAATTACTTTAAAAAGCACTTTTTTCGATACTATTTGCCTTCTTTCTTGCCTGTAAATTTATCAGTTTATGTCTAATTTTCATGTAATTACGCCTGTTTTTTGTTACATTCTTTTTTTGGATTTTTCCACTCTTTTGGTATTTGGTTCAATTGTTAATATTTAGTATTCAGTTAAATACGTTCTTTTTCATAAAGGATAGTACAGGATAGTTATGTTTTTTACATTCTCTTATTTTACACAACAAGATTACAACCAAAAACAATATACAATGTCGAATACAAATACCACACATATGAAGTTTAAGCACGTGAGCTACCTTTGGGATGAAGCCAAAGCAGCAGCCCTGGCAGGAGATGAAGTAGCGCTTTTCATTTATCGTTCTAATTTACTTGGCGCCGATTTACGATTGACCAATTACGGAGGAGGAAACACTTCTGTAAAAATTACAGACAAAGACCCTTTAACGGGAGAAAGCTCAGAAGTAATGTGGATCAAAGGATCAGGCGGGGATATTGGAACGCTGACAAAATCAGGTTGTGCGGCACTTTATTTAGAAAGACTTCGTAATCTGGAAAACGTATACAGAGGTATTGAATTCGAAGATGAAATGGTAGAACTTTTCAACCATTGTATTTTTGACCTTGCTTCAAAAGCACCGTCAATCGATACGCCATTGCACGGATTCTTGCCATTTAAACATATCGACCATTTGCATCCCGATGCGGCAATTGCAATCGCTGCGGCAAAAGACGGGGCAAAAATTACCGAAGAATTATTCGACGGAGAAATTGGCTGGGTAGGCTGGCAGCGTCCGGGGTTCGACTTGGGACTTCAGCTAAGAAGCTGTCTGGAAGAAGCAGAGAAAAAAGGAAAAAAACTACGCGGCATCATGCTGGGTTCCCACGGACTTTTTACCTGGGGAGACACAGCCTACGAAAGTTACATCAACACCCTTGAAGTAATCGAGAAATGCGCGACATATTTAGAGAATAACTACGGAAAAAAACGTCCTGTTTTTGGAGGACAAAAAATACAAAGTCTGCCGGAAGAAGCAAGAAAACTAAAAGCAGCAAAAGTAGCGCCAATCCTGAGAGGATTCTGCTCGTCAGAACGCCAGATGATTGGACATTATACCGATGATCAAAGAGTTTTGGAATTCATCAATTCAAATGATCTTGAAAAACTGGCTCCGCTTGGAACTTCATGTCCGGACCACTTTTTAAGAACCAAAATCAGTCCGCTTGTTTTGGAACTTGACCCAAACGAAGATTTATCAGATGTAAACGCCATCAAAGCAAAACTACAGCCTGCTTTTGAAGCCTACAGAGCGATGTACAAGGATTATTACAATACCTGCAAAAAATCAAATTCGCCTGCAATGCGTGACCCAAATCCTGTGGTTATTTTATATCCCGGAGTTGGAATGTTCACTTTTGCCAAAGATAAAACCATGGCAAGACTGGCATCAGAATATTATGTGAATGCAGTGAATGTTATGAAAGGCGCAGAAGCCGTTTCTGAATATACCTCACTTCCGCATCAGGAAGCTTTTGATATCGAGTATTGGTTATTGGAAGAAGCAAAACTGCAAAGAATGCCAAAACCAAAAGCACTTTCAGGAAGAGTTGCCTTAATTACCGGATCAGCCGGAGGAATAGGAAAAGCAATTGCCAAAAAGTTTGCACAGGAAGGCGCTTGCGTAATTATCAACGACATCAACGAAGAACGTTTGGAAGAAGCCACAAAAGACTTCATAAAAACCTTTGGAAAAGATGCCGTTTCAAGCACACTTTTAAATGTTACAAACGAAAACAGCACCGAAAAAGCATTAGACGAAGCCTGTCTTGCTTTTGGAGGAGTTGATATCGTGGTCAACAATGCCGGAATCAGCATCTCAAAATCAATCGCCGAACATACGCTCGAAGAATGGGACAGATTATACGATATTCTGGTAAAAGGCCAATTCATAGTGTCAAAAGCGGGAATCGAAGTAATGCGCAAACAGGGATTTGGCGGAGACATTGTAAACATCGTATCAAAAAACGCTGTTGTTGCAGGACCAAACAATCCGGGTTACGGATCAGCAAAAGCGGCTCAGGCACATTTAACACGCCTTATGGCAGCAGAATTGGGACCTGATAAAATTCGTGTAAACACGGTAAATCCTGATGCCGTGATCTCAGATTCAAATATTTGGTCTGGAGGCTGGGCAGAAGGAAGAGCCAAAGCATACGGTGTTACGGTAGAAGAATTACCGGCATATTATGCCAAACGCACCTTATTAAATGAAATCATATTGCCTGATGATATTGCCAATGCATGTTTTGCATTTACAGGAGGATTGTTGAGCAAATCAACAGGAAACGCCTTAAATGTAGACGGCGGTGTAGCAATGGGCTTTTATAGATAAAAATAGTTTTTTTTAAGTTTGTTTAAGCAAAAGTGGTTTTTTGTGATCTAGCGTCCGGCATTGTCGGACGTTATTTTTTATACCTTATTTTGATATTATTTGTGGTAAAAACATATAATGTGTAAAAACTACACTTATTTTTGTAAATTGCAGGGAGGTACAGGATGCTAATATTTTAGGCTTACTTTAAATTGGTGCCAGATAATGGAAAAATGTTAAAATAGTTGAGAGTGTAAGTTTTTAGTAGTAAAAATTTATAGTTTAAATTATTTTTAGGCAGTATAAAAATTAAAAACATAAAATGCGTTTAAATACTCTTCATAAAATATTTACAGTTTTTTTAATCATCTGTTCTGTATTTTCAGTTTCGGCTGCTGAAATTTGGGTTTCAACAACCGGAAAAGATACAAATGAGGGCACCAAAGCAAGTCCGCTCGCAACCGTACAAATGGCAGTGAGAAAAGCAAGAGAATTGCGCCGTTTAAAAGATCCTTCGATAAAAGACGGTATTCATATTATAGTACAAAACGGAACTTATTATTTAAACGAACCATTATTTATAAGACCAGAAGATTCAGGAACTCCGGAAAGTCCAACAACAATTGAAGCCGATGCAAATGCAAGACCAATAATTAGCGGTGGATTTGAAATAAAAAACTGGAAAAAAGGTGCAGTTATAAATGGAATAAAAAAAGCAAATGTCTGGATAGCCGATGCGCCTCAAAAAGCGGGTGAAATTATCAATTACAGACAATTGTGGGTTAATGGAAAAAAAGCCGTTAGAGCAAAAAGTACATCTGGAAACCAAATGGATAGAATTCTTTCGTGGGATGCGGCAACAGAAACCTGTTGGATTCCGTTTAAAGATAAATCCATAAAGTACGAACCGGGAATGGAAATGTTTATTATTCAATGGTGGTCGACTGCAAATCTTCGAATCAAAAATATTGAAGTTCAAAAAGACAGCGCCAGACTTTCATTCGAACAGCCGGAAAGCCGAATTCAAAGTGAACATCCCTGGCCAGCGCCGTGGATTTCTAAAAACAACGGAAATTCTGCATTTTTTCTAAACAACGGAATCTCGATGTTGAACGAACCCGGAGAATGGTATTTGGACAAAAAAAATGCTAAAATTTATTATATTCCGAGAGAAGGAGAAGATTTGAATGCTGCAAAAATAACCGTTCCGGTTTTAGAAAATTTAATAGAAATTAAAGGAACAATTGATTCTCCGGTACATCATTTCAGATTTAAAGGAATCTCATTTCAATACAGCAATTGGCTTCGTCCTTCGCAGCAAGGTCACGTTCCGTTGCAGGCGGGAATGTATTTATTAGATGCTTATAAATTGAAAAATCCCGGAACTCCAAATCAGGCAAATTTAGAAAATCAAGGCTGGGTAGGAAGACCACGAGCAGCCGTTGAAATAAATTATGCCCATAACAATCAATTCGAATCGTGTCGTTTTGAGCATTTATCATCAACCGGATTAGATCTCAATAAAGGAACAAATCACAATAGTATCAAAGGAAATTTATTTAAAGATATTGGCGGAAATGCTATCAATATTGGTGTTTTCTCTGAAGAAGCTTTCGAAGCGCATTTGCCATTAGTCATCAAAGACGAAAGAGAAATTTGTTCTGATGAAGTAATTGCCGACAATTTAATTACCAATGTTGCCAATGAAGATTGGGGTTGCTTAGGAATTGCAGCCGGTTTTATAAAAAATGGTACGATAGAACATAACGAAATTTCGGATGTTGCTTATAGCGGAATTTCGATGGGTTGGGGTTGGACACACACTAAAAATGTGATGGAGAATAATAAAATAATCGGAAATAAAATTCATCATTACGCCAAACATCTGCACGATGTTTCCGGAATTTATACACTTTCGTCTCAGCCAAACAGCCGAATAGAAGAAAATTATATAGATAAAGTATACAATAGTCCGTATGCACACGATCCGTTTTTGTGGTTGTATTTGTATACAGATGAAGGAAGTCAGGGATTTACGATTAAAAATAACTGGATTGCAACAGAAAAAATTCTAAAAAATAATAACGGTCCGGAAGGAAACATTTGGGAAAATAATAATCCATACGTAAGTGCCAAAATAAAAGAGGCAGCCGGAATTAGAGCGCCTTACATCGATTTGACAAAAGAAGTTGTAATTGATGAAAAGTGGGGTTTACAAGAATTACCAAAAGCTGTTGTAATCGAAATGATAGGTTCTGATTTTGATATAGAAAAAGTAAAATCTACGATAAAAGGTTTCAGAATTGCTGGTGAATCTTTATACCAATGGAAAAATCATTTGGTGATTTACGGAAAAATGAATCAACCGGAAAGAACGAAAAAGAAGTTGGCTTTAGCCTATCCATCGGCACAAATAAAAATTTACGAAAACCCGATTTATGATTTCCAAAATTTTGAAAGATGCAAAGACTCAAAACCCGTATTTGAATGGGAAAATATTGTTTTAACCGCCAATTTAGTTGATGATTCAAAAATGCAAAAAGAATATGTAGATTATCACACAACACAATTCGAAAAATGGCCCGAAATCGCAAAAGGATTCTGCAATGCCGATTTTCAGCAGTTACAGGTTTTTAAAAATGAAAAACAATTGATGTTGATTATCAGTATTCCGAAAGGAGAAAATCTGGACAAACTAAATCCAAAAACAACCGAAAATAATCCGCGTGTAGACGAATGGAACGCCTTAATGAAAAAATACCAAACCGGAATCGAAGGCGCAAAACCAGACGAAACCTGGATATTCCTGAATAAAATAGAATCTAAATAATTACGTATCGGTTAAACCCGACAGGTTTTTAAAACTTGTCGGGTTTCTGATGAGAGAAAAATATTTAGCCACAGATTAAAAAGATTAACACAGATTAGAAAATCTTTAAAATCATTTTAATCTGTGGCAAGAAAAATAAACCCAAAGTAAAATTGATTTCAGACAAAATCTAAAATCAACAATCTAAAATAAATAACCTCATGTTAAAAATCGCCATTTTAGGACTCGGAGAAGGTCGAAGCACGATGTCGGCAGCTTTAAAAAGCTCAAAATTAGAGCTCGTAAAAGTATGTGACAGAAACGAAGAATTGTGTAAACAAAGAGCAAGAGAATTTGATTTTCACTCGTATACAACCAATTACGAAGATTTATTGAATGATACTGAAATTGATATAATCGCAATTTACACACCGGATCATTTACATGCAGATCATGTTAAGCAAGCTTTGCTTCACGGAAAACATGTAGTTTGCACCAAACCTTTTATCGATAATCTTGCAGATGCAAAAGATTTATTGGCTTTGAGCGAAAAAACAGGAAAGAAAGTTTTTATAGGTCAGAGTTCTCGATTTTTTGAACCTGCAAAAAGACAAAGAGCAGATTTTGAAGCAGGTTTAATAGGTGATTTAATTACAATCGAAGCGCAATATCACGCAGATCACAGATGGTTTCTGGAAAAAGAATGGTCGTTATTACAATCTTTTAAATGGCTTTACGGAGGTTTAAGTCATCCCGTAGATTTCATCAGATGGTATTTACCCAATATCGAAGAAGTAATGGGTTACGGAATGATCAGCAGTAACGGAAGTGCAGCCGGATTAAAAAACGAAGATACGATGCATTTTATCTTCAAAGCGACTGATGGAAGAATTGCAAGAGTTAGTGGCGTTTATACTTCGCCAACACAACCTGCGCAAAGAGATAGCGGAATGAGTACGATTTTACGTGCGACAGAAGGAGCAAGTCAGGCCGATTATCACGAATTGCGTTACGCTATTACAGATAAAACCGGTGAAGAAAAAGTAATAACATGGGGCGATGCAACCTTAAAACATTATTTCCGTTTTGAAGGACAAAGTCATCACGCAGGAGAATATCAAAATTATCTTGAATATTTTACAGATAGTATCGAACAAAATTTCACCGCATATCCTGACATGAAAGAAGGAATAGGAACCGTAGCTTTATTGCAGGCAATGGATAAATCATTACAAACCGGAATGCCAGTAAAAATAGCTGATATTCTTAACGAATACGGACTATGAACAGTATCTACGATAAATTAACAACGCTTGATTTTGTAATTGTAGCCGTTTATTTGGTGGCATTATTAGTTATTGGTTGGGTGGTAAGCGTAAAACAAAGCAAGAAAAATGAAACACTTTTTCTCGCCGGAAATTCGCTTAATTGGTACAGCATTGGGTTTAATATGTGGGGAACAAATGTTGGTCCGTCGTCATTATTGGCATTTGCGAGTATTGGTTACGCAACCGGAATTGTAGCCGGAAATTTCGAATGGTATGCATTTGTTTTTCTACTGCTTTTGGCGATGGTTTTTGCACCAAGATATATTGCGAGTAAAGTAAGCACGATGCCGGAATATATGGGAAAACGTTACGGCGATAGCACTCAAAATATTTTGGCCTGGTATGCTTTGGTTAAAATTTTGGTAAGTTGGTTATCGTTAGGATTATTTAGCGGAGGCATTTTAGTACGTCAGATTCTTGGAATCCCAATGTGGCAAAGTGTTACCGTTTTAGTAATTTTTTCAGGAATTTTTACTTTCGCCGGAGGATTAAAAGCCATAGCAAAAGTGAATGTTTTTCAAATGATTTTATTGATTGTTGTTTCGCTTACATTATCATATTTAGGTTTACAAAAATTGGGCGGAATCGATGTTTTAATTGCAAAAACACCTTCTAATTTCTGGAATTTAGTGCAGCCTGCAAACGACGCACATTATCCGTGGCCGGCTATTTTGTTGGGATATCCGGTTGCCGCAGTTGCTTTTTTCTGTACAGATCAATCAATGGTTCAGAGTGTTTTGGGAGCGAAGAATCTCGAACAAGGGCAACTCGGCGTTAATTTCATTGGCTGGTTAAAAGTAATGGCTTTGCCTTTATTTATTTTACCGGGAATTCTTTGTTACGCTTTATATCCTGAATTGGGTAAAAATTCAGACTTGGCATATATGACAATGGTGACTAATTTATTCCCAAGCGGAATGAACGGTTTGGTAATTTGCGTTATGATTGCCGTTTTAGTCGGAACAATTGGTTCGTCTTTAAATGCTTTGAGTACCGTTTTTACCAATGATATTTATGTAAAGAAAATCAATCCAGCCGCTACTATAAAAGATCAGATTAAAATTGGAAGAATCACGATTGCTGCCGGTTGTTTATTTGCAATTCTTATCGCAATTGCAATCGATAATATAAAAGGACAAAATCTATTTAATATTTTTCAGGCAGTTTTAGGCTTTTTAGCGCCTTCATTATCTGTAGTTTTCTTGCTAAGTATCTTCTGGAAACGCACTACAAAAAAGGCTGTAAATGCAACACTGTCTTGGGGTTCAGCTTTTAGTTTATTTGTTGGGGTTTTATATTTGTGGATTTTCCCTGCAGATAAATATCCCGTTTGGCCTCATTTTTTATTGATTTCATTTTACATTTTTGCTACATTATTGGTATCGGCTATTGTTATTTCATTAGTAGATAGATCTCCGGAAACTAATTTTGTTAGTGAAACTGATGTTCCTAAAACCAGTAAGAAAGTGAAGATTTTATTTGCTTTATTGGGATTGGTGATTTTGAGTTTGTATTTGTTTTTTAATGGGAATTAGATATTTAATTAATATTATAATAATAACGCTTTCTTTTATTAAGGAAGCGTTTTTGTTTGGTATTAAATCGTACGACAAATGATTTTAAAAATGTAAGTAAATTTATATGTATTTGAATAAAATAAATACTAGGTTTGTTACACTTACCTACACAAGATTGAATAAGTTTGAATATTTCATGCTTATAAATAAATTTTAGTAAAAGTAGAATCATTAATAAAAAAAATATGATAAAAAAAACAATGACATTCAATGATCTTAATTTGCAATTTTATGATGCATTAAATCAAATTTTCAACATTAACAAGAATCAAACTTGGGATGACTTAGCAAAACGAATAACGTTGGAAAAAATTTCTGAAACATATAAAATATATGGAGAAATATTTCCTTACAATTTGGATCGATACTCTTTGCTTCCAAAAAATGATGCAAAAGAAAAATTAACTTCAATTTTTCATGGAGTATTGGATGGGAAAAGTATAATAAATAATATTGCACGTTATTCATTGTATTCAGATGAAATAATAGTATTTCATCCACTACAAAACCCAAATTCAATATCTCCAGAATATTGTCCAATATCAAATCCTAATTTATGGAAAAGTGAATTTGTAAACGCACTCTATTTCTATATTGTTCTTCAAAAATGGGTAAAAAAGGGCTTGGTACATCTGATAGAGAATCCATATTCTTTTGAGCCTGAAACAACGGAAATGTTTCGGAATGTTGCGAGTAAAAGAGTTGATGAAAGTGAAGAAGATTTCTATGATGATCCTTTAATTAAAAAAGAACATGAAGAAATGATGTATGACAAGTTAAGAACTACGATTCTTGGATTGCCATCTGAAGCTATTGAAAAAACTATTAAAGGTGCCTTTCCTCATTACAGTGTTTATCAAATAAAACAAACTGCGATAGAAATGAAGGCACATAGAAAAACTCTACCTTTATATGTTGAGTTTGATGATAATGCAAGTGGTGAATTAATCGTAAATAGATCTGGTGGTAATATAGAAATGGTAGAATCCTTGTGTCGATTAACAGGTGCGCATTCATATACAACGCAAAATATAATACGAAAACAATTGGAATCTCGGGGAACAAATCCATTTTGGACAAAATTTGGAACTTTATACTCTGGTTTAAGTATGACATATTTAGATAATGTAGATACTAATTTTGCTCTAAATATAAGAGAAGAAGACAGAATTTCAGGTGTTAGAAAATCATTCCGAGAACTCAGTTCATTCCTCGAACAGTCAGAATTAGATAAACTTACGGATGATAAAATTTTAAATTTTAGTGATAAATTTAATTATGAAATAAAAAAATCAGAAGAAGAATGGATGAAAATTATTTCAGATGCACAAAAAGCTAATGCAGTGGCATTGACAGGTGCTGCAACAATTGGAGCTATTATAGATCCTACAAAAATTATTCTTCCCGCTATAGCTATACCTTCTTCAATAGCAATTGTTGAATATTTTAAAAAGCGTGGAATAAAAAGTTATAAGACAAAAGATCCATATTCAGTATTCGTTGATTTGAAAAACCAGAGACCTAGTTTCTTTAGTGAATTTAAAAATTGCATTATGTAATTAGGCTTGAAACTATTATAGATGTTATCATATAATAAGTAGGTTTACTTCCCAGTAGAAACCAACAACTCTCTAATATCAACCTTCAAATATTTAGAAATTTCATAAAGTGTTTCAATAGAAGGCTGATATTCATTAGTACACCAACGGGAAACAGTCGATACAGTTTTGCCTAAATGTTTGGCTAATTCCTTATTACTTCTATTAGTTTCAACTAAAACAACCTTTATTCTATTTAGCCTAAGTTTCGACATAATGTTGATTTATTGCTTTTTTATGCAAATATGATGTATTTTAAATATAATAAAAAGTATAATTTAATTGCTTAAAAGTGCTATAAAATTATAATTTAGTTTGAAATTTTTATCATTTGTAGTAAAATATTTACTATTTTTGTTTCAAAAAAAATGAAATGAAGCAATCAGGAAAACGACAATTAAAAATCCATCGAAAGTATTTTTCAAGGTCATATAGGCGTTATGTTGTATTTCCTGAAATCCGACTTTGTGGAAAATGGCTTCAGAATATTGGCTTTGTTCATGGGAAATTTGTAACAGTTCAGCATGAGAAAAATAAAATTATTATCACCGCCAATAAAGAAATCGAAAAGGTAATAAAAAAGTGAGTTTATTATCTTATTAGTATCTAAGAATTGTAGTTAATGAGAAAACATTTTGACATAGAAAAAATAGTAGAAAAGGTATAATCACAAATGAGTTAGATTATGAAATAGCTCTTATTTCTGATAGAAGACTAAGACTTCTTGCAAAAGAAAATCTTTATTTTAAAAATTTAAGAACTAAATTACGTGATATAATTGAAAAATATGAAAATGCTGAATGGAGTAACGTTGACAAAATTGATGATGATAAACTTTTAGAAAGTGATATAGCTGAATACATAGCTGAGTTGAAACTACTATTATTTAAAAATAAAGGCAATTAAAGGAGCATATAAGTTGTGTGAATTTCAATAAATAAATAATTATGAAAAGTAAAAAAATAGAATTAGAAATTGATACTATTGGTGGATTGAGTTCTCTAACAGTAGCTGAAGAAAAAGCTTTGAGTTATTTTTTTCAAAAGAAAAAAATAACAAAAAAGAAAATCGGCAAAAAGAAGCTAAATACATAAATACAAAATATGTTTATATTGATTTCAAAATACTCCCATTTTTGGGAGCATTTTTTTTATGTCACATTTCCCTCAATCAATGAATGATAAATCTCACAACTCATTATCTATTTCAACAAAATTCAACCAAAATTTAATGAATTAAATAAAAAAAATAGAGTTAAATT
This sequence comes from Flavobacterium sp. N1736, assembly GCF_025947065.1. NCBI lineage: Bacteria > Pseudomonadati > Bacteroidota > Flavobacteriia > Flavobacteriales > Flavobacteriaceae > Flavobacterium > Flavobacterium sp. N1736. Next base: position 3,281,922 of record NZ_CP109994.1, on the reverse strand, counting down.
ATCGTCAGTATAGAAAAAGGGTTAAATAACATGACAGAACAGGTTGTGAAATGTAAAAATAACACTTATCTTTAGCTCCAAAAAAAAGATATATGCAAAGCCGATTTTCCATTTTAAGATTCCTGTTTGTTTGTATTGTTTTATATCCTTGTGTTTTTCTGTTTGCACAAGAAAAACCAAAAGAAGCGACATGGATCTGGTACCCAGGTGATTTTGAGGTTTGGTTAAGCAATAAAATGCAAGTACGACGTACAGAACGCGAAGCAGTATTTCCACCACTTTGGCAATATTACAGTCCTTATTCCTTAGTAACTTTTCAAACAGAAGTAGATATTCCGGAACCAGACGAGGCAAAAATCTACTCAGAAGGATCTTTTCAATTACTTTTAGATGGTGTTCAGGTTTACGGACAGCCAAAATCAATAAAAATTCCTGTTGGAAAACACAAAATTTCCTTTAAAGTATATAATCAGGAAGTATTGCCGGCTATTTATATTGATGGTAAGTATGTTAAATCTGATGCATCATGGAAGGTGACTAATGAAGATAAACTTTGGATTGATGAATCTGGAAAAGCACAGCAATCAGGCACACCATGGGTACCTGTTGGTTCCTGGAATTTTTATTCACCAGAGAATAAACCTTCCGGATTTAAACTAACAACCAAACGTTTGAGCGCAAAAAAAACAGAAAAAACAGGAGCTGGTGAGTTGGTAGATTTTGGTAAAGAAACTTTTGGTTATATTAAAATTCACGGTTTAAAAGGAAAAGGTAAAATAGCCCTTTATTATGGTGAATCTCGTGAGGAAGCGTTGGATTCTGCCAAATGTGAAACTTTAGACCATTTATCTTTTGATGGAAAACAGCCTGAAACTTATACACATGACGGATCCAAAGCATTCCGCTATGTTCAGATACAAGCAGATGCAACGGTAAAATACGATTCTATTTCGATGCTTTATGAATACTTGCCATTAGATTATCGTGGTGCATTCAAGTCATCGGATGAACAATTGAATCAAATCTGGGATGTTTCGGCTTACACGATGCATTTAACAACCCGCGAATTTTTTATAGACGGAATTAAACGCGACCGTTGGGTTTGGTCTGGCGATGCTTATCAAAGTTATTTAATGAATTATTATTTATTCTTTGATTCGGCTTCGGTAGAACGAACGCTGTTGGCGCTTCGTGGTAAAGAACCTGTAACGGCTCATATTAATATCATAATGGATTATTCACTGTATTGGTTTGTAGGTGTTTACGATTATTATTTACATACGGGCGATACAAAATTTATAAAAACTTTTTATCCAAGAATGAAATCACTTATGGAATTCTGCTTAAAAAGAAGAAACACAAACGGATTTCTGGAACCATTAGAAGGCGATTGGGTTTTTATTGATTGGGCAGACGGATTACCAAAAACCGGAGAGGTTAGTTTTGAGCAAATGCTTTTAGCCAGAAGTCTGGAAGCCATGGCAGTTAGTGCTAAAATTGCAGGTGAAAATGAAGACCAAAAACAGTATCAAAAATTAGCTGATGATTTAAAAACAAAATTATTTGATGTGTTTTGGGATAAAAAGGAAAACGTTATGATGCACCAGCGTATAGACGGTAAAGTGCAAAATATTGTAACCAGATACGCTAATATGTTCGGTATTTTTTTTAATTATTTTAATGAAGAACAAAAACAAAGTATAAAAAAGAAGGTATTGCTTAATGATGATATTCTTAAAATCACAACACCGTACATGCGTTTTTACGAGTTAGAAGCATTGTGTGCTATTGGCGAACAGGATTACGTTCTAAAAGAAATGAAAGAGTATTGGGGCGGAATGCTAAAAGAAGGGGCAACATCATTTTGGGAAGAGTACAATCCAAACAAAAAAGGAACAGAACATTTAGCAATGTATGGACGCCCTTATGGAAAAAGTCTTTGCCATGCTTGGGGTTCCAGCCCAATTTATTTACTAGGAAAATATTATTTAGGCGTAAAACCAACTGCTCCGGGATATTCAGAATATGAAATCAAACCAAATTTAGGTGGTTTACAATGGATGCAAGGAAAAGTGCCAACACCAAACGGTGAAGTAGAATTATACTGCAGCACTAAAGAAATCAAAGTAAAAGCCGCGGAAGGCGAAGGAAGATTGGTTTTTGAAAGTTCAAGCAAACCAAAAACAAATTCAGGAACAATTACGGAATTGGCTAAAAATAAATATCAGTTGATTATTAAGCCTAATGTAGAGTATAAAGTAAGTTATAAAGCGATTTAAATTATTCATCCAGCATGTCATTGCGAGGAACGAAGCAACCTCACTAACAATTACACAAAGCTTGAATTTGCAAATGTGATTGCTTCGTTCCTCGCAATGACAGATTGAGTGTAAGTTTTCAAAAAAATAAAAAACCAATGTTTTCAAAAAATAAAAAATACAATTTTAAATCAAGCACAGTTTTTCTAACACTGTTTTTACTGTTATTTCAGTTTTCTGTTATGGCACAAAACACCGCATGGAAACCTGCATCTTTTGAAATTGTCAATAATTACAAAACCTTTAAAACAACACAATACGCACATATATTTTCGGGAAGCAAACATAATGTGGTTCGTTTAGCTCCGGAATTACAAGGATTAACGGGAATTGAACTTCCTTTAGAAAGTTATAAAAACGGAATAAATTCCCCATTACAATTAAAATTTAAAGAAAATGTTCAGGTTTTAATTGGCGTTTTTCAGGACAATGATTCAGAATATCTTCAATCGAATAAACTACAAAATTCAAAATTAGTTTTAGAAAATGGATTAACAATCACAGGTTTGCCTCCGGTAAATGTTTATGCCGTTTCTTATGCAAAAGGAACTCAAACTATAAATTTCGGAAAAGGATTATTTGCCGTTTTAGGAGTTGTAAAAAGTAGTCAAAAAATAGCATTTAGAAACGCGGCACTTCCAGACGGAAAACTTTGGAATCCGACTTTTATCGTTGAAGGATTTTCAGATGAAAAACCACTTTTCGAAATTATTGGCGGAGAAAATAAAGCCGTTGTAGATGAAGGAATGCCCGGAACAGAAGGAATTCAAGGAGGTTTTGAAGGCGGACGTGTGGTAAAAGTAGGCGATACCTATCATATGTTTCCAACAGAAAGAGCGGGAGAAAAAGGAGTTGATTATTATTATGATCGTGTAAAAACGAGAATTGGACACTGGGCAAGTAAAGACGCGATTCACTGGAAAAGAGAATCAACAATATATCAGGCAAGCGGAACTTATGCCGTAACCGAAGACGACAACCCAATGAATGATCGCCGTGCCGCAATTTGGTCGTATATGCCGGTTTTTAACGAAAAAGCAAACAAATGGTACGGCTATTATTTGGCTTATACAGTTAGTAAAACTATAGAACCGAATCATTCTTTTGGTCGAATCTGGCGATGCGAATCAACCGTTGACGGAATCGACGGAATTGGAGGCCCGTATAAAGATATGGGAATCATTATGGAACCGGGTTTAGACTCTGAACCGTGGGAAGGACGCCAAGGCGTGGCTTCTTTTTTTCCGTATAAAGTCGGCGATAAATACTTCGGTTTTTACAGCGGAGCATATCCATTTAATTCGTGGGCAGATTATCCGAAGAAAACTGGAAAAGGCTGGTCTGTGGCTTTAGCCGAATCAAAAAGTTTAGAAGGTCCGTGGAGCAGAATAAAAGACGGAAGTAATCCGATTAAAACAATGCATCCGTTTTTTGTAGAAAACCCAATTGTGAGTCAGTTGCCAAACGGTTTATACATTGCTATTTTTGATGGAGGTCCGGACGGTTGGGGACATCATTTGCCTAATATGATGGCATATTCATTATCGAAAGATGGAAAAAATTGGAGCGAAGCGAGATATCTTCCAATAGAAACAAAAGTTGATAAATGGTGGGATATTATGAGAACGCCATTGTGTTTAATTCCCGAAGGAAATGACGTTTATACAATTGTTTACGCCGCAATAGATTTGAAAAAGAGATTTCACCCAATGGGAATGGTAAAAGTAAAATTAAACAAAGACGTGATGGAATCCAGATTGAAGGAAATGAAGTAAAAAATAGAACGCGGATGAAACGGATTTACTTCGCAAAGACGCAGATTTGCGCGGATTTTTTATTTTAAACGCGCGTAATCTTTGTAAAAGTTTTAAACTTTGGTAAAGATGTTCAAAGTTAAAGAGAAGAAAAAGAAAGAAAAAGAAAGTAAAATAAAAATCAGTTTTTATCCGCGTTTTTACGAAGTAAATCCGTTTAATCCGCGTTCAAATTAGTTACAATTATAAAATACAAAATGAACAATAAAATCAAATATTTAGTATTAGCAATTACAGCACTTTTCATAAGCAGTTGCGCAACAATAAAATACAAGAAAAGAGAAATCAACGAAACCGTAATGCAGGAGATTTACAACGAAATCAAAACGCCTTATAAATACGGTTTGGTAATGGTGCCAACAGACAACTCCTATAAAATGGATTGCCCAAGTGTTTTTAGGAAAGACGGAAAATGGTTCATGACATATCTAATCTATGGCGGAAGAGGTTACGAAACCTGGCTTGCCGAAAGCGACGATTTATTACATTGGAAACATCTAGGAAAAGTAATGTCATTCTCTGAAAATGAGCAACATTGGGATGTTAATCAAAAAGCAGGATATATTTCGTTACAAGATCCAACCTGGGGCGGAAGCTATGAATGGGAAAAATACGATGATAAATATTGGATGAGTTATTTTGGAGGAGACAGCAAAGGTTACGAAGCCGGAATATTATCTATCGGAATGGCGTATACAAAAGAATCTCCAACAAAAGCACACGAATTTGAGCGTTTAGAAAAACCGGTTTTAACTCCCAAAGACAAAGACGCCAGATGGTGGGATAATAGTACGATGTATAAAAATAGTGTGATTCGTGATAAGGATAAATTGACAGGACACAATTTTATAATGTATTACAATGCGCGTGGAGATAGTATAAATCCTGCTAAAGGCGCAGAGCGTATTGCTATGGCAGTATCGGATGATATGAAACATTGGGAACGTTATGGAAATAAACCGTTAATCAATCATCATAAAGGAATCTCAGGAGATGCCTATATTCAACGTATTAATGATACGTGGGTGATGTTTTATTTTGGAGCTTTTTGGACGGGTTGGAATCAAGGTGCATTTAACCGTTTTGCCGTTTCGAATGATTTAGTAAACTGGACCGACTGGAAAGGTGATGATCTTATCAAATCATCTGAACCTTACGACGATTTGTTTGCCCATAAATCATTTGTTGTAAAATACAATGGCGTAGTGTATCACTTTTATTGTGCCGTAAATAAAGCAGAACAAAGAGGAATTGCAATTGCAACTTCTAAAGATTTAGGCAAAAGTGAAATGAATTTTGTTGCACCGCCGGAGAAGAAGAAATAGTTTTCAGTCTCAGTTTTCAGTCTTAGTTTAGTAAAATTATATAAAGAATTATGATCAATTTAGTTCAGTTGTTTTCCAAGTTTCAATTTACATTTTTCATCTTACTTTTAACAATTAACATTCAAGGGCAGTCCGTTACGGGCGAACCTGCGGGAATTCCTGAAATACCTAAAAAATATGAATTTGCTCCGTGGGAAGATCCTACGGTAACAAGTATAAACAGGCAGCCATCAAGAGCAACTTCATATTCATACACTAATATTGAAGATGCACTAAAAGGCGACAGAACCAAAAGCCGATTACAAATGCTAACCGGAGATTGGGATTTTAAATACGCATCAAATTTAAAAGAAGCCTCTAAAGATTTCTATAAAGGAAAAGTTTCAGGCTGGGATAAAATCGAAGTGCCATCAAATTGGGAATTAAAAGGTTATGATATTCCAATTTATAAAAGTGCCGTTTATCCTTTTAGACCAATAAATCCACCTTTTATTCCTAAAGATTATAATGGAGTTGGTTCTTACCAACGCAGTTTTACCGTTCCTGAAAATTGGAAAAACATGACAATTACACTGCATTTTGGTGCAGTAAGCTCTGGTTTTCAGGTTTGGTTAAACGGTGAATTTCTGGGTTATGGAGAAGACAGTTTTTTACCGTCAGAATTTGATATTACACCTTATTTAAAAGAAGGAGAAAATGTAGTTTCGGTACAGGTAATTCGCTGGACAGATGGCTCATATCTGGAAGATCAGGATCATTGGCGCGTAAGCGGAATCCAGCGTGAGGTTTTTATTATGGCTGAGCCAAAATTGCGCATTCAGGATTTCTTTTATCAAACAAAACTGGACAAAGAATACAAAGATGCTTCTTTTCAATTGCGACCAAAAGTAGAGAATCTGACAGGCGAAAAAATAAAAGATTATACTTTTCAGGCACAATTATACGATGCCAATAATGTGGCTTTATTTAAAGAACCGCTTCAAAAACCCGTTATCGATATGATCAACGAAAGTTATCCGCGTTTGGATAATGTGCGTTTTGGAATGTTTAAGGAAAACATCAGCAATCCAAAAAAATGGAGTTCAGAAGATCCAAATTTATATACTTTGGTAATGTCGATAAAAGATGCAAACGGAAATATTACAGAAGCCAAAAGCTGTAAAGTTGGTTTTAGATCGATCGAATTCTCAAAAGAAAATGGCAAAATGCTCATCAACGGAAAAGAAACATATGTGTATGGAGTAAACCGTCACGATCAGCATCCAACAAAAGGAAAAGCCGTAAATAGAGATGATATCAAACAAGATATTACGACCATTAAAAAATTCAATTTCAATTTTATAAGAACCAGCCATTATCCAAATGATCCTTATTTTTATGATTTATGCGATCAATACGGAATCATGGTTATGGACGAAGCCGATCAGGAAACACACGGAATTGGCGGTAAATTAAGCAACGACCCAAAATGGACAAATGCGTATTTAGAGCGTATGACCAGAATGGTCGAACGAGATAAAAATCATCCATCAGTTGTTTTTTGGAGTTTAGGAAACGAAGGCGGAAAAGGACCAAATCACGCGGCTATGTCCGGTTGGGTTCATGATTTTGATATTACACGTCCCGTACATTATGAGCCGGCGCAGGGAAATCCAAGATTAGACGGATATATCGATCCGCTTGATCCAAGATATCCTAAAACAATCGATCATGCATATCGATTCGAAAATCCGCAGGATGAACCTTATGTTGATATGGTTAGCCGTTTTTATCCGGGAGTTTTTACCCCTAAATTTTTAGTAGATCAAAAGAAAGATACACGACCAATTATTTTTGTCGAATATTCTCATGCCATGGGTAATTCTGTTGGAAATTTAAAAGAATTATGGGATGAATTCCGTTCGCTTCCAAGAGTTATTGGCGGTTGTATTTGGGAATTTAAAGATCAGGGATTATTGAAAAAAGATCATGCAACGGGTCAGGAATTTTTTGCTCACGGCGGAGATTTTGGCGAAAAATACCACGACGGAAACTTTAATACAAAAGGAATTGTAGATTCAAACGGAAAACCAAAAGGATCGATTTTTGAAAATAAATGGATTTATCAGCCAGCAACAAGTACATTAAAAGATAACTTTCAACTAGAAATTAAAAATCGTCAGGCGGTAAAATCTTTAGCAGAATATATTCCTGTTTTAACCCTATTAGAAAACGGAAATATTATTAAAACTCAAATTCTAAAACCTTTTAATTTAGAAGCCGGACAATCTATAATTTTAGATGTAAAACAGTATTTACCAAAATTGAAAAAAGATGCAGAATATTTTCTGAATATTGATTTTCAACTTTCGGCAGACAAACCCTGGGCATCAAAAGGATATGTTGTTGCGACAGATCAATTTTTATTGAAAAAATCAGAAGCTGTTGTTGAATTCAAAAAAGATGATAAAGCATATAAATCAACAGAAACAGATTCAGATTTTAAAATCAAAGGGAAAAATTTTGATATCAACATCAGCAAAGCAAACGGCGCGTTGAATTCGTATATTTTTAATGGCGAAGAACAGGTTTTTGCGCCATTACTTCCTAATTTTGTTCGACCTCTTACAGATAATGACAAACGTGGATGGAAATCTAATAAAGTTTTGAAACCGTGGTATCTGGCAAAACCAAAATTGATAAATACCAAAATGGCAATGTCTATTGATGGCGCGATAATTACAAGCGATTACGAAATTATAAAAGACAGCGCGCAAGTACAAGTCGTTTATAAAATCAGTGAAAACGGCGTTATTAAAGTAGACTATAGTTTGAAAGCCACAAACAAATTACCAAACATTCCAAAAATCGGAATGCAAATGGGAGTTCAGAGAAAGTTTGACCAAATTTCATGGTATGGAAAAGGAGAATTAGAGAATTATATCGACAGAAGTTTTGGATCTTTCGTAGGGAAATATTCATTACCAATTAATGATTTTCTGGAACATTACGTAAAACCTCAGGAAAATGCAAACAGAACCGAAGTAAGATGGATGGCTTTTACAACGCCGCAAAAAAATAAAGGTTTATTGGTTGTTGATGATGCAAAAGTGTTAAGCATGAGCGCGTGGCCTTACACACAAGAAAATTTAAGTGCCGCCAAACATACTTTCGATTTAAAAGATCCGGGATTTTTAACCGTAAATATTGATTTAATTCAGATGGGAGTTGGTGGAAATGATAGTTGGACAGCAGTTGCTCAGCCTTTAGAAAAATATCAAATTAAGTCTGGCGATTATCAATATAGTTTTTATATAGTTCCTTTTTCGGCAACAAAAAATGGATTAGAAGAAAGCTTGAAGAAATTTAAATATTAGTTATGTCCACTAAACCGGACAGGTTTTTAAAACCTGTCCGGTTTGACAAAAAGTTATGATTTTGTCATCTCGACGAAGGAGAGATCACATCCAGAGAGCAACGAACGTGAATACGTAATGTGATTTCTCGTCCCTCGAAATGACACAACTAAAAATAATAATAATGCCTAACAAAAAACAATTTTTTCTTTTTACAATTAACTATCGACTTTTGACTTTCAAACTTTCGACTGTATTGTTACTTTTCGCGGGATTCGTTTCCGCGCAGGAAATCCATAAAAAAGAAAAAACAGAATTTCAGCCCACAATCAATTCCGCAAAACCTTGGGTATATTGGTATTGGATGAAATCGGCTTATTCTAAAACAGGAATCACCGCCGATTTAGAAGCCATGAAACAAGCCGGAATTGCAGGCGCATATTTAATGACTATTAAAGGTCCTGCAAATCCGCCGTTAATTGATCCGCCGGTTTTGCAGTTGAGCCCTGAATTTTGGGATATGATTCATTGGGCTTTTAAGGAAGCCGACAGATTGGAGCTGAAAATTGCTTTTCACGGAGCTGATGGTTTTGCCGTTGCAGGCGGACCCTGGATTATGCCCGAAATGTCAATGCAAAAAGTGGTTTGGTCTACAACTGAAATTGCAGGAGGAAAATTAATTACTACAAAACTTCCGGTTCCGGAACATTACAAAGACTATTATAAAGACATTGCGACTTTTGCAATTCCGATAAAAGAATATCAAACTAATTCGCAAATTCAATTACCAAAAGTTACGACTTCAAATAATACGGATGCTTCGTTTTTGTCAGATCCTAAAAAAGATGATAATTTTAAGTTTGCAGATAAAGGCTGGATTCAATATGGGTTTGAAAAACCATTTACGTGTAAATCAATTGTAATTGAAACAAAAGGCAGAGATTTTCAGGCGCAGCGTTTAATTGTTGAGATTAGCGATGATGGAATTCATTTTAAATTTCATGAAAGAATGGTTGCTCCGCGTCACGGCTGGCAAGACATGGATTTTCTGCACACACATACAATTACACCCGTAACAGCAAAATATTTCAGATTTGTTTATGATCCTGTTGGAACTGAACCCGGCGCAGAAGATTTAGATTTTGCCAAATGGAAACAAAACCTGAAAGTGAGTAAAATAACACTTTCAAATCAGTCATTGATTGATAATTACGAAGGAAAATCAGGAGCAGTTTGGCGATTGAGTCCGGAAACTTCTGCAAAACAAATTCCGAATAATGACGCTTTCAAAAAGTCTGAAATTATCAATATTTCGAATTTAGTTGATGCCAACGGAAATTTGAATTGGAAAGCGCCAAAAGGAAACTGGAAAATTATCCGAATGGGACATACGTCTACCGGACATGAAAATGCTACGGGCGGTGCCGGAAAAGGTTTGGAAGTTGATAAATTTAATCCCGAATTAATTCGTTTTCAACTTGATCATTGGTTTGGTGAAATGGTTCGTACAAATGGAACAGAATTAACCTCTAAGGTTTTAGAAATCCTGCATTTTGATAGCTGGGAATGTGGAAGCCAAAACTGGTCTTCGGTTTTTCAGGCTGAATTTCAAAAAAGGCGCGGTTACAATCTGGTAGATTATTTGCCTGTAATGGCGGGAATTCCAATTGAAAGTGCTGATGTTTCAGAGAAAGTTTTATATGATGTTCGTAAAACAATTGCAGAATTAACAGCAGATAATTTCTTTGGAACGGTGGCTCAAATTGCCAAAGAAAATAACATAAAATTAAGTGCAGAAAACGTTGCGCCTGTCGTAACGAGCGATGCGTTATTACATTTTAAATATGTAGATTATCCAAGTGGTGAATTTTGGTTAAAAAGCCCAACGCATGATAAACCTTTTGATATGATTGACGCCATTTCGGGTGGACATATTTACGGAAAAGATATTATTCAGGCAGAATCGTTTACGGCTTTGCGAATGGATTGGGATGAACATCCTGGAAATTTAAAAACGCTGGCTGACAGAAATTACGCTTTAGGAATTAACCGATTATTTTATCACGTTTTTGTACATAATCCGTGGACTGACAGGAAACCGGGAATGACTTTAGACGATATTGGAACTTTTTTTCAAAGAGATCAAACTTGGTGGAAACCCGGAAAAGCATGGTTTGATTATTGTCAAAAAGTACAGTTTCAATTGCAAAAAGGAAAACCTGTTATTGATTTAGCGGTTTTTATTGGCGAAGATTTTCCTTCGCGTTCTTTTGTTCCGGATCGTTTAGTGCCTTTTATTCCGAATGTTTTTGGAAAGGAAAGACTCGAAAGTGAAAAAATACGTCTGGAAAATGTAGATCAGCCCACTACAAAAATGCCCAAAGAAGTTACGTATTCTAAAAATATTACGGATTTATCGCAATGGATAAATCCGTTAAATGGTTATCAATACGATTCGTTTAATGCTGATGTTTTAATTCATAATGCCAAAGTAGAAAACGGAAAAATATCTTTTGGCGGCGGCATTGAATACGGAGCTTTATTGTTTCCCGGAAGTCATAAAATGGCACCAAACAAAATGATTTCTTTGGCTGCAGCCGAAAAAATATTGGAATTGGTAAAAAACGGAGCAACTATTTTTGTTGATGAAAAACCGGATTTACAACCGGGAATGCAATCAGAAGCAAATCATGAAAAATGGAAAAAGGTTATTGATGAAATTTGGAATAATAACGCAAATACTTCTTCATGGAAAATTGGAAAAGGAACTATTATTAAACTTCCGTATTTAGGAAATGATTTTGCTTCAATTGGAATTGAACAGGATTTATATTTTCCAAAATTAAACAGAGCAGATTCTGAAACTATTGCCTGGACACACAGAAAATCTGAAAGTGAGGAAATCTATTTTCTTTCGAATCAAAAAGAACAAAAAAGAAGTTTTGAAGCTTCCTTTCGCATAAGCGGAAAAATACCGGAATTATATAATCCTGTAACAGATAAAACCATTGTTTTGTCTGAATGGAAAATAGAAAACGGACGAACTAGTATTCCGATTGTATTGGAAGAAAACGAATCGTGTTTCATTATTTTTAGAGAAAATACCAAAGAAGTACTTTCGAATAAAAAGCAAAATTATATAGCTACAGAAACAGTTCAGACTTTGGATGAAAACTGGGAATTGCAATTTGATCCGGAATTTCACGGACCAAAAGAACTCGTAAAAACTAACAAACTTTTTGATTGGAGCACTTCTACAAATGATCAAATTAAATACTATTCAGGAACTGTAGTTTATAAAAAGGATTTTATCTGGAAAGAAAAAACCAACGAAAAATTCTGGCTTGATTTAGGTACAATTGCCAATATTGCTGAGGTAACTATAAACGGAAAAGACTGCGGAACAATTTGGACTTTTCCATACAAAACAGATATTTCTGAAGCTTTGAAAAAAGGAAAAAACACGATAGAAATTAAAATCACAAATACATGGGCAAACCGATTAATTGGTGATGAGAAATTACCAAAAGAAGAACGATTAACCTGGACAACTGCGCCTTTTAGATTGCAGGAAGGAATATTATTAAAAGCCGGATTATTGGGACCGGTTACTGTTTTAAAAGAGCTAAGAATAAAGAATAAAGAGTAAAGAAAAAAAAATAGAAAAAATAGCCACGAATTCACGAATGATTGTGGGAAAAGATTAAAGAAAAATTCATGAATTCGTGGCGAAAAAAATATTGAAAATGAAGAATATTAAACACACTTTCATAATAATGACATTGCTTTTTGGAAGCTTCCAAATCAATGCAAAAATCAGATTACCGGCGTTGTTTTCGGATAATATGATGCTGCAGCAAAAGTCGAACGCGCCAATGTGGGGCTGGGCAGAGAAAAATGGAAATCTGACTGTAAAAACGTCATGGAATTCTAAAATCTATAAAGCAAAAGCAGACAGTCAAGGAAAATGGAAAGTTGAATTGCAAACACCATCTTTTGGCGGACCTTTTACAATTGAAGTTTCCGAGGGAACAGAAAAAGTAATCGTAAAAAATGTATTAATTGGCGAAGTCTGGCTTTGTTCCGGACAATCAAATATGGAGATGCCTTTGAAAGGATTTCAGGGTCAGCCCGTAAAAAGCGGAAACGAAATCATTGTAAGATCAACAAATAAAAACATTCGATTAATTACAATTCCAAGAGCAACGGTTTTAGAACCTTTGGATGATTTTGAAGGAAAATGGGAAGTTGCTTCGCCAAAATCGACATCCAATTTTAGCGCGACGGCTTGGTATTTTGGCTCGATTTTACAGGAAGTTTTAGATGTTCCGGTGGGATTAATTCACGTTTCATACGGAGGTTCAAGCATGGAAGCCTGGATGAATCAGGAAATGCTAAAAGATTTTGCAAGCGCTAAAATCCCGACGACAAAAGAAGAATTGGCAAAAGATCCAAATCGTGTTCCGACAACTTTATTTAACGGAATGCTTTCGCCTGTAATTGGTTACGGAATAAAAGGCTGTATTTGGTATCAAGGCGAATCAAATTACGAAAGAGCTTCGGAATACAAAGATTTAATGAAAAAAATGGTAAGCAGTTGGAGAGCTTTATGGAAACAGGGAGATTTCCCTTTTTATTATGCTCAGATTGCACCGTTTAATTATGCTTCATTTCATCCAAAAGATTATTTGGATAAATACAATTCGGCTTATTTAAGAGAAGCGCAATTGAAAGCTACAAAAGAAATTCCCAATTCGGCGATGGCAGTTTTAATGGATATTGGAGAAGAAAATAACATTCATCCAATGGATAAAGAAAAAGGCGGAAACCGATTAGCGTTTCAGGCTTTGGCAAGAACATACGGAATTGAAGGTTTCGAATTTGAAAGTCCGAAATACAAATCGATGGAAATAAAAGATGGTTCTGTAACGGTTTCTTTTGATGATGTTGCAAACGGAATTACATCTTATGAGAAGGAAGTTACAGGCTTTGAATTGGCGGGAGAAGATAAAATATTTTATCCGGCTAAAACCGTAGTTCGCAGAAAATCAGTAGTTTTAACCTCTGATAAAGTGACAAAGCCAGTTGCGGTACGTTATTTATTTAAAGATTTTGTAAAAGCAGAATTATTTAGCGCAGGAGGTTTGCCCGTTTCATCTTTTAGAACAGATGAATGGTAGGCGATTAAACCTTTTATAAAATATATAGTCTAATCAGTTCATTTAAGTTATTACTTATATTGGTTATAAGATTTTGTTGGATAAAACCTGACAGCCAAAGCCTTTGGATAATATCTGTCAGGTCTTTTCTAAACAAAAAATGCATTGTTTATTATTTCGTGTGAATGATAAATTAAAATTAAACATAAAAGATTATAAAATTTTAATATAAAGTGGTTCTCCATTTTTAAGTAATTTTACGTCCAAACAAATAAGTGTGAAAAATACAATAATTATATTTTCTCTCTTTATATCGCTTTTCACAAGAGCGCAAATCCCTGTGCTTTCAACTTATAATCAGGTTTGGAATACGCAAAGTAGTAATGCGTCAGAATCAATGCCTTTGGGCGGAGGAGATATTGGTTTAAATGTTTGGGTCGAAAAAGGAGATTTATATTTCTATTTTTCCCGCAGCGGAACTTTCGATGAACATAATACGTTACTAAAATTAGGCCGCGTAAAAGTTACTTTAACACCAAATCCGTTTAAGGATAATGAAGGTTTTCATCAGGAATTGATTTTAAAAGACGGTTATATTTCGATTGCTCAAAATAATACTCAAATCAAACTTTGGGTTGATGTTTTTAAGCCGGTAATTCATTTGGATTTAGAAAGTAAAACGGCTTTAAAAATGACGGCTTCTTATGAAAGCTGGCGTCACATCAATCGTCCTTCCAAAGGAAAAGCAAATAATGCCAATTCGCATAAATGGGCACCGCAAGGCGAAATTATAACCTATAAAGATTCCATTTCATTTGAAAATAACGGCGTAAAATTCTATCATAAAAATCGGCAGAATACTGTTTTTGATGTTGCAGTTAAACAGCAAAAAATGGAATCGGTAAAAGATCAAATGATGAATCCTTTGACGAATTTAACTTTTGGAGGTTTTATGTCCGGAAATAATTTGAAGTCAGACAGAACTTATGAAGGAAAATATCAGAATACTGATTTTAAGGGATATTCACTTTCGAGTATAAAACCATCAAAAAAACAGGAACTTCAAATTCATTTATTTACCAGTCAATCTGATATTCAAACTTGGGAAAACGGTTTAAAAAATCAAATTTCATCAAATAAAAATACTTCAAAACAAGCAGAAAAAAACACTGTAAAATGGTGGAATGATTTCTGGAACCGCAGTTTTATTTTCACACAAAAAAATCAATCGATTGAGAAAGATTCGGTATATCAAATTGGTCAAAATTATCAATTGTTCCGATATATGTTGGGATGTAACGTTTACGGAAAATATCCAACAAAATTTAACGGCGGACTTTTTACTGTTGACCCTGTTTTTACGAATCCCGATTTAAATTTCACACCTGATTTTAGAAATTGGGGCGGCGGAACAATGACGGCGCAAAACCAGCGATTGGTTTATTTTCCGATGGTAAAAAGCGGTGATTTTGATATGATGAAATCGCAATTGGATTATTATCTGAGTCTACAAAAAAATGCTGAATTAAGAAGCAAAGTGTATTGGAATCATAACGGAGCTGCTTTTACAGAACAACTGGAAAATTTTGGTTTACCAAATCCGGCAGAATACGAATGGAAACGTCCCGCAGATTACGATCCGGGAATGGAATATAATGCCTGGCTTGAATATGAATGGGATACGGTTTTTGAATTCTGCCAAATGATGTTGCAGCAAAACGAATTTGCGAAAGAAGATATTCAAAAATACAATTCATTCATTATAAGCTGTCTTCGCTTTTTTGATGAACATTATCAATATCTCGCCAAACAAAGAGGCAGAAAAGCATTGGATGGAAATGGAAAATTAATTTTATTTCCCGGTTCAGGTGCTGAAACGTATAAAATGACCAATAATTCAAATAGTACGATTGCAGCTTTGCAGGTTATTACAGAAAAGCTTTTAAACCTTTCAGCAGAACAATTATCGAAAGAAGAATTGGAATATTTAAAAGGTTTTCAAACCAGAATTCCGCCTTTGAATTTTGGCACAGTTGAAAATCATAAAGTATTAGTTCCTGCAAAATCATGGGAACGAATTAATAATTCTGAAGTACCGCAATTGTATCCGGTTTTTCCGTGGGGAATTTACGGAGTTGGAAAACCAGATTTAGAAACGGCCTTGAATACGTGGAAATATGATAGTGATGCAATAAAATTCAGAAGTTATATTGGCTGGAAACAAGATAATATTTTTGCCGCAAGATTAGGTTTAACCGAAGAAGCTGCAAAATATAATCTTTTAAAAATGAGTAATTCTGAAAGAAGATTTTCGGCATTTTGGGGTCCGGGTTTCGACTGGGTTCCTGATCATAATTGGGGCGGAGCCGGAATGATTGGAATGCAGGAAATGCTTTTGCAGGAAGCAAACGGCAAGATTTATCTTTTTCCGGCGTGGCCAAAAGACTGGAATGTTCATTTTAAATTACATGCATCTCAAAATACCACTATAGAAGCCGAGCTTGAAAACGGAATGACTAAAATTATTAAAGTGACTCCTCAGGAAAGAGAAAAAGACATTATAAATCTGTTAGGGATTTCAATAGAAGAAAAGAAAAAATTAAACTAACTATTATTACCAATCACAATGATCAAGAAATTATTAAGTACTGCAGTTTTGTCAATGCTTTTAGCAACAAACATACAGGCACAATCAGCTGGAAAAGCAACTGAAAAGCAAATTGTTAAAGTCGATTTTGATTTTTCGGGACGCAGAGCCGAAGAAGTAAGTGACCCGCATTATAGTTCCTGGCCAATAACGGAACAAACGGAAGCTGAAAAATCTTTTAATAATGTAACATTCAAATTAAAGGGAAATTTTTCGTCGAAATGGTTTAAAGTGGGGATGAACGCACCATTTTACGGTCGATTGACAAGTGACGGTCTGGCAACTGATAAAACTTTAGAACTTGCAATTAGCGGATTAAAAGCAGGTGAGCATTCGCTGCTTACTTTTCATAATACATTTGATAAAATTGAAGGAAAAACATTTGCTCCGGTAAAAATTTATGTAGACAATAAATTGGTAGAAACTGTAGTTCAAAGTAATAGAGCAACTTCTGCCATTGATGCAGCAACAGCTTATATTGAATTTAAGGCTCAGGCAGGTAAAAATGTTGTGATTCGTTTTGAATTAGATTCGAAAGCTCCGGATTTAATTCAGCAAATGGTCATCAACGGATTTGAAATCGATACGCCAAATCTTAAAAAACAATCGAATTCTCCAAAACCAGAAAATGGCGATGAACATGTTGTTCTTGGAGAAAAATTTATGTTGAATTGGAAAGGTTCAGGAGATGCTGTTGCACATGATTTTTACTTTGGAACAGATAAAAAAACTATTACAGAGGCGAATGAAAAGTCATCAGAATTTAAAGGAAAACTGACTGATACGAAATATGCGGTTTCTAATTTGTATAGTTTAACGACGTATTACTGGCGTGTTGATGAAGTTGATGCAAAAGGAAACAAAACATTAGGAACTGTCTGGTCATTTAAACCTGCGCAATTGGCTTTTCGGGGAGCTGAAGGTTACGGACGTTTTGCCGTAGGAGGAAGAGGCGGAAGTGTTGTTGAGGTTACAAATTTAGATGACAGCGGACCGGGTAGTTTTCGTGCTGCCGTAAATGAAGGAAACGGTCCTAAAACTATTGTATTTAATGTTTCGGGAAATATAAAATTAACAGACCGATTGGTAGTAAATAATCCATATATCACGATTGCGGGACAAACGGCACCGGGTGAAGGAATTACGATTAGCAGAGCGCCTGTTGGTTTAACCGGAAATGACGGGATTATAAGATTTTTGAAAGTTAGAATTGGCGGCGGAAAAACGTATGACGGAATGGGTCTTACAGGTGCAAATCATAGTATTATTGATCACTGTTCTATTAGCTGGACAATTGATGAATCTTTCAGTTCTCGCGGAGCACATAATATTACATTACAGCGTACTTTAATTTCTGAAGCATTAAATGTAGCCGGACATGATAAATATGAAGTTGGAAAAATGCACGGTTTCGCAGCTACAATTGGTGGCGATGTTGGTAGTTTTCACCATAATTTACTGGCTCACAATTACGGAAGAAACTGGAGTATTGGCGGTGGTTTAAACGGAGACGGTTATTACACAGGAAGATTGGATATTAGAAATAATGTGGTGTATAACTGGGGACAAAGAACAACTGACGGAGGTGCAAACGAAGTTAATTTTGTAAATAATTATTACAAACCGGGAGCTTCAACTAAATATTTTTATGCTTTAAACGCACAGCATGAAGGTGTTGGAAAAGGAATGCAGCGTTATTATTTTGATGGAAATATAATGCAGGGATATTTTGATGAGAAAACCCAGGAGAAAGGAAGAACTTCTACAATTTCACATAATGAAGTTGTTAAGTATGAAACTTTTGTTGATAAACCGTTCTTTGAATCGTATGTAAAAACAGAAAGTGCAGCGGCTGCATATAAAAATGTCCTTTCGGATGTTGGAGCGAGTGAACCGTTTTTTGACAAACATGATAACAGAATTATTCAGGAAACTTTAAAAGGAACGTTTACTTATAAAGGAAACAAAAGCGGTTTAGGCGGAATGATCGATTCTGAAAAAGATTTAGGAGATTTAGGAGATTATGCAAGCGAAAAACGTCCTGAAAATTGGGATACAGATCATGACGGATTACCAAATTGGTGGGAAACTGCACGAGGATTAAATGAAAATTCGAAAGCCGGAGATTTTGCAGACACTAATTTAGATGCTGATAAAGATGGTTTTACACAATTAGACGAGTATTTAGACTGGATGGCACAACCACATTTCTTTATCAATTCTGGTGAAAAGAAAGAACTTTCAGCAGCAGATTATTTTAAAGGATATGAGAAAACGCCTGTTTACACATTCTCTGATCTTAAAAATGGACAAGTTGTTTTAAAAGGAAAAGACATTCAATTCACAGCAATAGAAAAAGGATTCGCTTCAGTAGTAATCACGGTTAAAGATGCAGATGGAGATTCGATGAGCAGAGTAATAAATTTCTTTGTGAAGTAAAAAAAAAATAAAATCTGCCTAATCTGCAAAATCTGCGTGAAAAATAAGTATCACGCAGATTTTGCAGATTTTAGCATATAAAAAAAATCCGTTTTAATCCGCGTTTTGCTTTAGCAATCCGCGTCATCCGCGTTACAAATCATTACAAAATTAGCACAATGAAAAAGAGCATTATTATAATATCAGCCTTTTTAATTTCAACAGCATTTTTTGCTCAGAATAAAGGTTTGGTTGCCAATTCAAACAGCCCATATTCTAAATTACAAAGCGTGAATTTAGAAGATGTAAAATGGACAGACGGTTTCTGGAAAGAACAATTTGATGTTGAAACCAAAAGCACTTTACCGTATATGTGGAATTTGTATCATAATGATTCGATTTCACATGCTTATAAAAATTTTGAAATTGCAGCAGGTCTTTCAAAAGGAGCTTTTAAAGGACCATCTTTTCATGACGGTGATTTTTATAAAATTTTTGAAGCAATGGCAGCCACTTATGCCGTAACAAAAGACAAGAAATTAGATGCCGAAATGGACGAAGCGATTGCGCTTTTTGCAAAAGTACAGCGTAAGGATGGTTATATTCATACACCGGTTTTAATTGATGAACGCTGGGGAACTTTAGGTCCGGAAGAAGTTAAAAAACAATTGGGTTTCGAGAAATATAATATGGGACATTTAATGACGGCTGCCTGTATACATTATCGTGTTACCGGAAAAACCAATTTTCTGGATATTGCAAAAGGCGTAGCAGATTATTTGTATGATTTCTATAAAAAAGCGTCACCGGAATTGGCTCGAAATGCAATTTGTCCGTCACATTATATGGGAATTGTCGAAATGTACCGTACCACCAAAAATCCGAAATATTTAGAATTGGCCAATAATCTTATAGATATTAGAGGAACCACAAATGACGGAACCGATGATAATCAGGACAGAATTCCGTTTAGACAGCAAACCACCGCAATGGGTCACGCCGTAAGAGCGAATTATTTATATGCCGGAGTTGCGGATTTATATGCAGAAACGGGAGAAAAGAAATTACTGGATAATCTTGAATCTATTTGGGATGATGTTACGTATCGAAAAATGTATATTACCGGAGCTTGCGGATCTTTGTACGATGGCGTTTCGCCAGACGGAACTTCTTATGATCCAACTGTAGTTCAAAAAATTCATCAGGCTTACGGTCGCCCTTTTCAATTGCCAAATGCTACGGCTCATACAGAAACCTGCGCCAATATTGGAAACGTTTTATGGAATTGGAGAATGCTGCAAATTACCGGCGAAGCCAAATATGCCGATATTGTTGAATTAGCATTATATAATAGTGTGCTTTCAGGAATTAGTCTTGAAGGAACAAAATTTTTCTATAATAATCCTTTAAATGTTTCTAAAGATTTGCCTTTTAAACAAAGATGGAGTAAAGAGCGGGAAGGTTATATTGCATTATCAAACTGTTGTGCGCCAAATGTTACGCGTACCATTGCTGAGGTTAGTAATTATGCTTACAGTTTTTCAAAAGAAGGTATATATGTTAATTTATACGGAAGTAATTCTTTAAAAACTACCATGCCCGACGGTCAGAAAATTGAGATTGAACAACAGACAAATTATCCGTGGGATGGAAAGATTCTGCTAAAAATTGTAAAAGCCCCAAAAGATCTGCAGGCATTCTTTTTAAGAATTCCGGGATGGAGCCAGAATGCGGAGATTTTAATCAATAATAAGAAAATAAATGACGCTGTTGTTTCCGGCACTTATTCTAAAATAAACCAGAAATGGAAAAAAGGAGATGTTATCGAATTGAATATTCCGATGCCGGTCGAATTAATGCAGGCAAATCCATTAGTAGAAGAAGTTAAAAATCAGATAGCGGTAAAAAGAGGCCCGATTGTTTATTGTTTAGAATCAGATCAGCTTCCTGCAAATACAAGTATTAATGATGTTGTTTTGAATGCTAATTCTCAATTTACTA
Source organism: Flavobacterium sp. N1736 (assembly GCF_025947065.1). Classification (NCBI taxonomy): domain Bacteria; kingdom Pseudomonadati; phylum Bacteroidota; class Flavobacteriia; order Flavobacteriales; family Flavobacteriaceae; genus Flavobacterium; species Flavobacterium sp. N1736. The sequence goes on along the minus strand of NZ_CP109994.1, from coordinate 3,260,905 downwards.
CGAGTTTTACGGAATTAAATAATCGAAAATTACTGACTATAAATGCAACTTCATCCATTGATCAGGATACTGGATGGGATAAAAAGCTTTATCAGCCAATATCTGCTGTTAAAAGTGCAGTATATAACCTGAAATTGATCCCATATTTTGCCTGGGGGAATCATGGAAAAGGGGAAATGACAGTTTGGATGTCCCATTAAAAGGCAAAACTAAACGATTACAAAATGCTATTAATAAGAATTTACGTTTAAAACTGAATTTTGATAATTTTTTTTTAATAAAATTAACATTTTGTTCTTCTGACAATATTTTTAATTCCTGTAAGTTTTTTAGTCAGATTAATAATGTTTATTTAAATATTTAATTTCAAAATTGCATGTTTAACTCCTTCAAATTCAATTGTAAACTATACTCTATTTTACAAAATAAATAGCTTCTAAATCAATTCTCTGAATATTTTTTATTTTTTTATAGAAAAAGGTTTGAATATTTACTAATGTTCAAACCTTTTCCTTATTTTTTTCTTTACTTACATTTTTTCTTTCGTATTTTTATTAATATTGTTTTTTTTAATACTTTTTTTTTAGATAATGGTATTGATACAGGATAGTGCAGGACACTTGTAATACGCAATCGTTATATTTTTGGATTCAAATAAATAAATGTATTTTTAACATTTAAAAAACGAAGTGTTAAAGCAATCATAATACAGATATGTTTTTTTATTTAAAAACTGACTAAATCTAATAACCTAACCAAAACAAAAACATTTATGAAACAAGCACTTATTAAAAGATGTAGCTTTCTTTTGTTTGCATTGATGAGTATAGTGAGTTATGCTCAAACTACAACCCACGTAACTGTAACAGGAACTGTTACTGACAGCTTCGGAGGTCTTATACCGGGTGTAAACGTAACAGAAAAATCTACAAAAAATACCGTTACAACAGATTATAGCGGAAAGTATTCTATTAAAGTAAAAGCTGGAGGAAGCTTGGTTTTTTCTTTCATTGGAATGAGAAAAGTGGAGATGCCTTTAGATGGCCGTACAATTGTTAATGCAAAAATGACCGAAGATTCAAATCAGCTGGACAACATTGTGGTTGTAGGTTATGGTACTCAGAAGAAAAAAGAACTTACTGGTGCTATTGCAACTATTAAACCGGATGATTTAATGGATTTGCCTGTAACTAATTTATCTGACGCTTTAAAAGGACTACTTCCTGGTGTTACGGTTACTCCAAGTTCTGGGCGTCCTGGAGATGCTGGTTCTATCAAAATTCGTCAGACTTTTGGTTATTCAAAAGATGGAAATTCCACCATACCTTTAGTTATTATTGATGATATGGTTCAGGTTGATCCGGCATCTGGTCTGGCTACATTAGATGCTTTTAACAGATTAGATCCTTCAGAGATTGAAAGTATAACAGTTTTAAAAGATGCATCAGCAGCTATTTATGGTTCTCGTGCATCTCAAGGTGCGATTGTTGTAAAAACTAAAAGAGGAAAAGTTGGTAAAGCTAAGTTTAGTTACAACAGCCAATTTGTGGTTAATGACGCTGTTAGTCATACTAAAACAATGAGCGCTTATGAATATGGGGTTTTTAATAACAGATATTTAACGGCTCAAAACCCAACGATTGCTCCGGCAAGTTTATTTTCTGCTTCAGAATTGGAACAAATGAAAAGTTTAAATTATGACTGGCTAAAAGAGGCTTGGAAACCGGCTATTCAACAAAAACATTCGTTTAATGTAAGCGGAGGTAGTGAAGATATTACTTATTTTGCAGGTGCTACTTATTTAACACAAGATGCGAATATGGGTTATCAAAAATATGACAAGTGGAATTATCGTACAGGAATTAATGCAAAAGTTGCAAAAAATTTAGATTTTTCTGCTTCTATTTCCGGAACAACGGCATTTATTGATAAATCATTTACAAAAGCATCAGCAAATATCAGTGACGGTAGTTACGGATCTGCAGCTGGTGGTGAGCAGGCAGATTATGGATACTTGGTGCATATGCCAAAGTTTATTCCTTGGGAAACAACTGTTGATGGTAAACAATATTATATGTCTCCATTTCCTAATACAAATAAAAATTTCGGAAGTGCAAATGCAAATAATAATATTGCAGGATGGAATTATTTTGCCAACCTTGATAATGGTTCACACCAAACAACAGATGATGGTTCTTTTAACGTAAATGCTTCGTTAAATTATAAAGTAGAAGCAATTAAAGGTTTGTCTTTTAAAGCAAGTTTTGCAAGAACTAAAAACTCTACTTATTCAGAACAAATTCAATTGCCTTATGATTTGGCAAGAATCACAAATTATCAATTGCAGGATAATCACCTTGCAAGCGCTGCTTACCCAAGTAGTACTATTAAAAATCCAGAAGTAGGTGGTATTATTGACTATGCTATCGAAACTAACGTTAGAAACTCAAGAGTATACTATAATAGTAACTTTTCTAAAAATACTCAGGCAAACTTCTTTGCCAATTATAACAGAACTTTTGGAAGTCATCAAATTAGTGCAATGGTTGGTGGTGAAAGAGCTGAATCTGAGTGGCAAAGTAGCCGTGTTGCCTTTTTTGACACTCCAAAAGATTACTTAGGAGATTGGCGTACTGCCGGAAAACCAGATACAGGTAATTCAACAGCTTTAAAAGGAAACAATGCGACACTTTCGTATTTTGGAACTTTAAATTATAATTATCAATCGAAATATTTAGTACAATTTCTTATCCGTAGTGATGCTTCTACTAAGTTTGCGCCAGAAAATTATTGGGGAACTTTTCCTTCACTTCAATTGGGTTGGGTAGCTTCTAAAGAAGAATGGTTTGAAAAAGCCCTTCCGGGAGTAAATTTCCTTAAATTCAGATATTCTATTGGTAAAACAGGAAAAGATAACCTTCAGCCTTTCAAATGGTATCAATATTATGATGTTAGTGTTAATAAAGGTTGGGGATTTGGACCAAATGGAGGTCAGCTAGTAGGAGGGTTAACTCCTAAAGTAAGCCCGAACAGAGATGCAAAATGGGATTCTACGTTAAAGCATAATTTTGGTATAGATATGGCTTTTTTACGTAACAGATTGCAAATTACTACAGATTTCTATTATGACATAACAAAAGATATGTTAACAGATATGGGTAGTGCAACTGGTGTACCAATTTCTGTTGGTGGAGCATTTGCAGAACAAAATTATGCACATGTTGATGCTTGGGGATCTGAACTTAGCGTTAACTGGAGTGATAAAATAAATACTAAATTAAGTTATGATGTAGGAGTGAATTTTAGTTATGGAGATAACAAAATTGTAAAATATCCGGATCAGGGAAATTTACTTCCATCTAATAATACAAAAAGAGAAGGATATTCAGATGGGTTTCAACCGGTATGGGGATTCAAAACATGGAACGAAACTTCGACAGGAGATGGTATCTTGCGTACTGATCAGGACGTTACAAATTATTGGAACTATTTAACTCAAAATGCAACGGCAGCTGGTGGTACTCCAAGTTATTTAGGAATAACGGACCCTACTAAAATTCAGAAAGGTTCATTAGCTTATCAGGATCTTGCAGGTGTACTTAATGCAGATGGAACTCTTGGTGGACCAAACGGTCAGGTTCTTGCAGGAAATGACTATGCTAAATTAGCAAATAGCAGCAGAACATATACTGTTAATACTAACTTGGGTATGAAGTATAGCGGTTTTTCTTTTAGAACTCAAATAGTAACTTCTTGGGGAGGAGCAAATTTTGTTGACCTGGTTAATCAGGGAACTTCTAGTGCTAATAACATGTGGGCACGTGAAACTTTCTGGAATGATATGTACGGAGCTGATAATCCAAATGGTAAATATCCTAATTTAGCTCAAACAGGAGTATTAAGCCCATCTGATTTTTGGCAGCTGAACACTTTCCGTTGTTTTATTAGAAATTTAACTGTGGCATATGAAATTCCTAAAAAAGTTTTCGCTAATACTAAAGTGCAAAACATATCATTAGGTATAACAGGTAATAACCTTTGGGATTTATATAATCCTTATCCTGATCATTATCGAAACATGTACGACAATTCATCTGTAGGTTATCCTACACTTAGATCATGGTCACTTAATTTCAACATGTCATTCTAATCTAAATTCGATTGTAATTATGAAAACAAAATTTAATATATATATAACTTTAGCGCTTGTACTTGTTTTAGGTGTGTCATGCAGTGACAATTTCCTGGATGAGGTTAAGCCTATCGGACAGTATGATGATTCATTCTATCAAAGTCAGCAACGCGTACAAGCTTATGTTGATAATCAGTACTTTGATTTTTTTGCAGCTTACAAATCGCCAACATCAACTGTAATTGGAGTTTATACAGATGCAAATACCAGACTGACAGAAGAACAAGGTGGAGTTCAGGATTATACTAATCCGGGTAAACTTCTTAATACTCCGGATGTAGCAAAAGATTATTTTGGTGCTAAAATTGGTACTGGTATTATTAATAATGCCTACACCAGAATTAGAGAATGTAATAACCTGCTTACAGATATTGATGTAAAAGGAGCAAGTTTAGATAAAACATTCCGTGATCAGGCAAAAGGACAAATGTACTATATGCGTGCTATACAATATTTTGATTTAATGCGTACTTATGGAGGTGTTCCTATTGTTACAAGTGTTATGAGCCCATCTGTTGATGATCCGGCTATTAAACTTCCAAGAGCAAAAGTATCTGAAGTAGTAGCGCAAATATTAGCAGATTTAGATATGGCTGCCAGTTTGTTACCTGGAAATTGGGACGCTGCAAATTACGGACGTTTTACAAAAGGTGCAGCTTTGGCTCAAAAATCAAGAGTATTATTAACCTTTGCAAGCCCTTTATTTAATAAAAATTGGGATGGTTCTAATGAACGCTGGCAAGCAGCTTTAGATGCCGGACTGGCAGCAGAAACACAATTAACAGCGGATGGTTTTGGATTATACGGAGGTACAATAAAAGACTGGGATGCTATGTTTTTAATTGATAATGTGAAGTGTAGAGAAGCAATTACTGTTCAACTTTTAGGAAATTCAAATGCTGACGTAACGTTAAACGTAAACAATAACTGGGAAAAAGGAATTCGTTTACCAAGTCAGGGAGGAACAGGCGGTATTTCGGCTCCTAAAGAAATGATCGATTTATTTCCAATGAAAGATGGTTCAAGACCAACTGCTGCAAACGGATATAATGATTTTACTTTCTTTGTTGGTCGTGATCCAAGATTTTACAGAACATTTGCTTTCTCTGGAGAAAAATGGGCATATAAAGAAAATGCAAACGCAGTTCTTTGGTCTTACCGTTGGGTAGATAATGCCAATAAAGCTTATTTTAATGACCTTAATACAACATCAACAAGTCCTGCATTTGTTCGTAAAATGACAAATACAACAGCTACTAATGCAACTAATTATCAGTATTCTCCAACAGATATTATGGAATACCGTTATGCGGAGTTATTACTAAATATTGCAGAATGTTATGCAGCATTAGGACAAACAGGTAATGCTGTAGCTTATTTAGGAAAAATTAGAGCACGTGTTGGTATTCCTTCAACAAATAATTACGGAATAGGAACATTAGTAGATAAATATGCTGCTATCGAAGCTGTATTATATGAGCGCAGAGTTGAATTAGCTTACGAAGGAAAACGTTTTTGGGATGTTCAAAGATGGATGCTTTATGATAATGCAGCACTTCCTGGACTTAGTGGAGGTACAGTTAGCAAATTAGGATTAGCACCAATTAATGGTACACAACGTACAGGAAATTACCTGCAATTCAAATCAACTGCAACAGCTGCTGATCCATTGGCAACATTGCGTGCAGGAATCGTTGCAGATCCGGATGCGGCTAATTTCGACACACAATTGGCAACTTTGGCAACATTTTACAATACTAATTTTGTACGTGCAACTTTAGTTACACCTATGGATAATGTTAGTGGAGCTGCAGTTTCAATTAAATTTAATCCAAATTATTATATAAGCGGTCTTAATACAACTGCTTTAACCTCTAATCCTTGGTTATTGCAAACAGTAGGTTGGAACGATGCCACCGGAGGTGCCGGAACTTACAATTATCAAGAATAAAATTTAATCACAAAAATGATTATTTAGAATTATAAAACCGATCACCTGTATTTCTAAAAAAATACAGGTGATTTGTTTAAACAGAATTACCATAATTAAAAATTAGTATGAAAAATTTCACTTTATCGGCTCTTTTCCTATTGTTTTTAGGAAGTTTCCAATGTTTTGCCCAATATCCAAAAATCAGTCCCGAAGTTCAGGCACAATCCAAAGTCATTATGGATGAAGCAGAAAAACGTTCTGACGAAGCTTGGGAAAAAGCACTTGTAATTATTGAGGAAGAAGCCAAACATGGCAAACCTTATATTCCGTGGGCATCAAGACCAAACGATTTACCACAGGCAGATATCCCTTCTTTCCCTGGTGCCGAAGGTGGAGGAATGTACACTTTTGGAGGTCGTGGCGGAAATGTTTACACCGTTACAAGTCTTGAAGACAGCGGGCCAGGAACTTTACGTGAAGCGTGCGAAAAAGGAGGAGCCAGAATTATTGTCTTCAATGTTTCAGGAATTATCAAAATCAAAAGCCCGTTAATTATTCGTGCCCCTTATATTACTATTGCAGGACAAACAGCTCCGGGAGATGGTATTTGCGTAGCAGGAGAATCAGTTTGGATCAACACACACGACGTAGTAATCAGACACATGCGTTTTCGCAGAGGAGAAACATTCGTAGGTCGTCGTGATGATGCAATTGGAGGAAATCCTGTTGGAAATATTATGATCGATCACGTTTCTGCAACTTGGGGATTAGACGAAAACATGTCAATGTACAGACATATTTATAGCCCGGGTCCGGGTTATCCGGATGTAAAAGTGGGTACAGTAAACATTACAATCCAAAACAGTTTATTTGGAGAAGCATTGGATACTTACAACCATGCTTTTGGAAGTACTTTAGGAGGAGAAAATTGCGCTTTTATCAGGAATATGTGGGCAAACAATGCCGGTAGAAATCCTTCAATTGGATGGAATGGTATTTTCAACTTTGCAAACAATGTAATTTTCAACTGGTACAACAGATCAACAGACGGAGGTGATTATACCGCTATCTACAACATCATGAACAACTACTACAAACCGGGACCGGTTACTGATTTGAATGAGCCAATTAGCTACAGAATCTTAAAACCGGAATCAGGAAGAAGTAAATTGCCTTATATGGTTTTTGGCAGAGCATACGTAAGCGGAAATATAGTTGCCGGTAACGATAAAGTTTCAAAAGACAACTGGGATGGCGGTGTTCAGATCGAAAATAAAAAAGGAGAACTAATGTCTTATGACGAAGCTAAAGGTTATTTCGATAAAATGAAATCAGACAAACCTTACCCAATGCCTTGGTTTCACCCATTTATGAAAGCTGATGAAGCGTATGAATATGTATTGAAAAATGCGGGCGCAACATTGCCAATCAGAGATAAAGTAGACGAAAGAATCGTAAGAACAGTAAAAACAGGAGTTCCTGAATATGCAAAAGGATTAGAGAAAAAAGAATTCTACCAATTCGAACACAGACGTTTACCAATGGATTCTTATAAAAAAGGAATTATTACAGATGTTTCACAAGTTGGCGGATATCCTGAATATAAAGGAAAACCTTATGTTGATACAGACAAGGACGGTATGCCGGACAAATGGGAGAAAAAACATGGTTTAAACCCAAATGATCCTTCAGATGCTAAATTAGATTCAAACAACGACGGATATACAAATATCGAAGATTACATCAACGGAATTGATCCAACTAAAAAAGTAGACTGGAAAGATTTAAGCAATAATCAAGAAACACTAACAAAGTCTATACAAGAGTAATTCTTAAAGAATAACAAAAAAATAATCTGCCAAATCTGCTAAATCTGCGAGAAAAAATTAGCTCACAGATTTAACAGATTAGGCAGATTTATAAAAAATCATAGTAACCCATAGAAGTTATTAAAATGAAGTCAATTAAAAAAATAAGTGTTTTGATGGTGCTTTTCGCATTCTTTAACGGAATAGCACAACAAAATTTAGATCCCGAATATATAAAAGTAACCAACGAAAGAGCTTCAAAAATTGTAGCAAAATTAGAGTTGGCAAACCCTGCAAAAGAAAAAACAGTAACCGATATTGTTGCACAGCAATTTAGAGATCTGACTGGAATTCAGGATGGGAGAGATGCTGAAATCAAAAAAGTAAAAGAAGATGCAAGTTTAGCAAAAGAAAAGCAAAACGAAAAAATTGATAAGCTAAAAGCAACAGCAGATAAAGCTATTGAAAAATTGCACAAGGCCTATTTGAAAAAATTAGGAACTCAATTAACAGAAGATAAAATTATTGCCGTTAAAGACGGAATGACTTACGGAGTTGTCGAAATCACATACGCAGGATATCAGGATATGCTGCCGGCATTAACCAAAGAACAAAAAGAATACATCTACACCAATTTAGTAGAAGCCAGAGAACATGCAATGGACGGTGGCTCATCTAAAGAAAAACATGCCTGGTTTGGTAAATACAAAGGAAGAATTAATAATTATTTATCAAAACAAGGTTACGATTTAAACAAAGAAAGTGCTGACTGGCACGCACGTGTTGAAGAAAGAGAAAAGAATAAAAAGAAGGAATAGTAGATAATTTTTAATAAGTGTAATTTTAACATTTTTAAATTAAACCTTTTATGAATTATACTGTCAAACTACTCTAACTTATAATTTCAGACTAACTCTCATGAAAAACAATTTCCAAAAAACCACCCTGAAAAGAACAATGATGATTATTTCATTTTGTTCTTTCTTTTCTTCTGCGTACGCGCAATATCCCGAAATCCCAAAACCACTTCAGGACAAAACCGATCAGATTTTGGCCGATGAAGAAAAAAGATTAGCCGAAATCTGGACCGCTAATTACAGCACAATTCAGGCCGAAGCAAAATTGGGACGACCATATTTACCTTGGGCTTCCTATCCTAAAGATTTTGTTCATGCCGATATTCCTGCTTTTCCGGGAGCTGAAGGCGGAGGAGCATTTACACCGGGAGGTCGAGGCGGAAAAATATTTGTAGTAACCAGTTTAGAAGACAGTGGAAAAGGAACTTTCAGAGAAGCATGCGAAGCCGTTGGAGCCAGAATAATCGTGTTTAACGTTTCAGGAATAATCCACTTAAAAAAACGTATCAGTATGCGTGCGCCTTACGTTACAATTGCCGGACAAACTTCGCCGGGCGATGGAATTTGCATTGCAGGAGAAACTTTAGAAATCGATACACACGACGTAATTATCAGACATATGCGTTTCCGCAGAGGAGAAACAGATGTTACACGCAGAGACGACGCACTTGGCGGAAATCCTATCGGAAATATAATTGTAGACCACTGCTCAGTAAGCTGGGGATTAGACGAAAATATTTCCTTATACAGACATCAGTTTGCAGCAAATGATAAATCGAAACTGGAGAAATTACCTGCTTGTAATATCACCATTCAAAACACCATTTCTTCAGAAGGTTTAGATACTTATAATCATGCTTTTGGAAGTACAATTGGCGGATTAAACAGTACATTTATGCGTAATTTATGGGCCGATAATATTTCAAGAAATGCTTCTATCGGAATGTATGGCGATTTTAATTTTGTGAATAATGTGATTTTCAATTGGTGGAACCGTTCCCTTGACGGAGGAGATTATCGTTCGATGTTCAACATCATCAATAATTACTTCAAACCGGGACCAATAACACCAACAGATCAGCCAATTCGTTACAGAATTCTAAAACCGGAATCAGGTTATATGAAACCCAAAACATACGGAAGAGCTTATGTTGACGGAAATTATATCGTTGGATCTCCGGAAGTTACAGCAGATAACTGGAATGGCGGTATACAATTAGAAGATCAGTCGGCTGAAGAAACAAAACAATATTTAGAATTAATCAAACAGCCAAAACCATTCTCGATGCCTCATATTACAATTATGAAAGCAGAAGAAGCCTATGAATTTGTATTGAATAATGTTGGAGCAACTTTGCCAAAAAGAGATGCAGTTGACGAAAGAATTATCAAACAAGTTCGTACAGGAAAAATTGAATCGAAAGATGGTTTGGAAAATTCAATTGGAAAAGAATTCATTAAAAGAAGATTGCCGGCAGACTCTTATAAAAGAGGAATTATTACCAATCCAAATCAAGTTGGCGGATATCCTGATTATAAAGGAAAAGCCTATAAAGATTCTGATAATGACGGAATTTCTGATGCCTGGGAAAAGAAATACGGCTTGAATCCAAACGATGCATCAGATGCCAATAAAGATTCAAACGGAGACGGATATACCAATATTGAAAAATATTTTAACGGTATAGATCCAAAATCTAAAACAGACTGGACAAAAACAGAAAATAATACAGATACATTATCGAAAGTATTATTGCAATAAAGTCTTAAATTAGTTCGCCAGACCTAACACGTTTTTAAAACCTGTCAGGTCTCCAATTAAAAGAATATAATTTAACGTCAACACAAACCCGACAGGTTTTAAAAACCTGTCGGGTTTAATAAACATAAAGAATACTCCCAAAGTTTGTGGTTAAAATAATAATCTAAGAAGTTTTAAATTCTAAAGTCAAAAAATGAATTTTACTCAACTAAAAAATATAATCTCCCTTCATAAAAACAATTTGTTTTTGCTTTGTTCCGCTTTGTTTTTAATTACAAACAATAGCGTTGCACAAACCAATTTCCCAGATATCATAAAAACAAAAGAAGGAAAACTTTCTTTTACAGCCGATAACAAAGGAAATCAAATTCCTGATTTTTCGTATGCAGGATATATGGCTTCTGAAAAAGCAATTCCAAATGTTGAGAATAAAATATTTGTTCCAAAACAAGAAGAAGATGCCACACAAAGAATTCAGGCAGCGATTGATTATGTAAGTAATCTAAAACCAAACAAAACAGGTTTTCGCGGTGCTGTACTTTTAGACAAAGGAACATTTAAAATTGCCGGAACATTATTCATCAGAAAATCAGGTGTTGTTTTACGCGGAAGCGGAAACAGTGAAAACGGAACCATTCTTTTAGGAACCGGATTAAAGCGAGAAGCTGTAATTAGAATTTTAGGAATTGACGATAAAAAGTCAGGTGAAACTTTTGATTTCAACACCAATTATACACCACTCGGAACAAAAACAATTCAATTAAAAAATACCTCAAAATTAAAACCATCCGATGAAATAATCATCACAAAACCTTTAACCGTAAACTGGATTAAAGAATTAAAGATGGACGATTTTGGCGCAGAAACCGGTTGGATTGGCTGGAAAAAAGACGATTGGGATATTAGCTGGAACAGAATCATCACCAAAATTAACGGAAACGAAGTAACACTAAATGCTCCGTTAACAATGACTTTGGATGATGTTTACGGAACCGCAAAAGTAACAACCTATTCCTGGTCAGGACGAATTGAGCAAATCGGAGTTGAAAATATACTGTTGAAATCAACTTACGATCAGTCGAAACCAAAAGACGAAGAACACAGATGGTTAGGCATTAGCATCGAAAACACAAGAAATGCCTGGGTAAAACAAGTTAATTTCAAACACTTTTCAGGAGGCGCAGTTTCGTTATTAAAATCAGCGCAACAAATTACAGTTGAAGATTGTATTGCAACCGAACCAATTTCTGAAATTGCAGGTTTTAGACGACATACTTTTTATACAGAAGGGCAACAGACCCTATTTCAGCGTTGTTACTCAGAATATGGCTATCACGATTTTGCAGTAGGCGGATTTGGAACAACAGGTCCAAATGTGTTTATTCAATGTCAATCGTATTTGCCTTTCAATAACAGCGGAGCCATTGGCAGTTGGGCGACAGGAGTTTTATTTGATGTTTCGTATGTCGACGGTCACGCTCTAAGTTACAACAACAGAGAACAAAACGGAAGAGGCGCAGGCTGGACAGCGGCAAATAGCGTTATTTGGGAAACTTCGGCATCTAAAATAGAATGTTATAATCCGCCAACGGCGCAAAACTGGGCTTTTGGGGTTTGGGGCGGAATCATGGCAGGCGATGGTCATTGGAAAGATGTAAACGGTCATATTAGTCCGAGAAGTTTGTTTTATGCGCAACTAGAAAATCGTTTGCAGCAACTTCCTGTAAAACCATTTATTTATGATTTGGGTTCAGAACCTTCATCAAGTCCCGCAGTTGAAGTGGCACAGGAATTAACTAAAAATTCAGTTGCCCCAAAAGAAAGTTTACTGGAATGGATTGGCGAAGTTTCAAAATCGAATCCAATCGACACCAATAATTCAGGTCTTAAAAACGCGAATGATTTAAAAATAAATACAGAACAAAATACAACTTCCAATACTAAAGTAATTACAAAAAATGGTTGGCTTACGTACGACAATAAAGTAATTGCAGGAAATAGATTAAACGTGCCGTGGTGGCGAGGAAGTTTGAGAGATAGTGATATTTCTAAATCATCGCCGGATATTACGAGATTTGTTCCGGGAAGAACAGGAACCGGATTTACAGATAATATCAACGAAGTTGTTGATTATTTAAGTACCAATAATATGGTTGCTGTAGAACATAATTACGGATTATGGTACGAAAGAAGAATGGACGATCACGAACGCGTTCGCCGTTTTGATGCCGATGTTTGGCCCCCATTTTACGAACAGCCATTTGCAAGAAGCGGTCAGGATTTGGCCTGGGATCAATTAAGCAAATACGATTTGACAAAATTTAACGATTGGTACTGGGATCGTTTGGCACTTTTTGCTGATTTGGCAGAAACCAAAGGACAATTGTTAGTCAATCAACAATATTTTCAACATAATATTATAGAAGCCGGAGCGCATTGGGCAAGTTCACCGTGGCGTTCGGCAAACAATATAAACAGTACAGGTTTTCCGGAACCACCGCCGTATGCAGGAGACAAACGTATCTTTATGGCAGAACAATTTTATGATATTACGAATCCTGTTAGAAGAAAATTACATCAGGGTTTCATCCGAAAATCGTTAGAAAACTTTCAGGACAACAGCAACGTAATTCAGTTAACAAGCGCGGAATATACTGGACCGCTTCATTTTATGGAATTTTGGATAGATGAAGTTCAAAAATGGAAAGACGAAACCCATAAAAGCGGAATCATTGGTTTAAGCGCTACAAAAGATGTTCAGGATGCTATTTTAAATGATGCGCAAAGAGCCAAAACAGTAGACGCAATCGACATTCGTTATTGGTATTATAAAGAAGACGGATCTGCCTATGCACCGCAAGGAGGTTTAAATTTAGCGCCAAGACAACACGCCAGAAAATTAAAAACCGGAAAAGAAACAGACGATCAGGTATATCGCGCCGTTCGTGAATACCGTGAAAAATATCCTGAAAAAGTAATTCTTTACTCTACAGATGCGTCTCCAAGATTTGGATGGCCGGCTTTAATGGCGGGAGCTTCGTTGCCAAATATTCCAAAAATTGCGCTTCCGGAATTTTATTCCGCTTTAAGCGAAATGAAATTAGTAGCCGGAAATACGTTTTCAGACAATATCTGGACATTAGAAAATAGTGGAAAAAGTTACCTTTTCTACATCAAAAATGAAAAAGAAGTTTCAGTCGATCTTTCTGCTTACAAAGGAGATTTTGAAGTGTACGCGATTAACGCCGCAACCGGAAATTTCACTAAAAAAGCAAATATCAAAGGAGGAAAAACAGTAGTAATTCCCCAATCTGAAATAAAAGAAAAAGTACTTTTTATAATTAAAAAATAATTAGAAAGGTTCGCCACTAATTGCACTAATTAGCACAAATTAAATTTAAATCTGCTTAATCAGCAAAATCTGCGAGAGTAAAAATTTTCACGCAGATTTAAAAAGATAAAAGCAGATTCAACAGATTTTTAAAATTTTGATCTGCGTAAATTAGCCAAAATCAGCGAAATCTGCGTGAAACAAAAAACACAACGAGAGGAAATTCGAGAAAATTAGTGCAATTTGTGGCAAAAGAAAACACACACAATTCAAAATAAAACCAAAAATGAATCTGAAAATAAAATATCTATACACCATTTGTATAAGCTTTTTGTTAATAGCGCAAAGCGGATATTCTCAATCTGCCACAAAAACAAAAGGTTCTTTGCCGGAAATTAAAGTTTCAAAAAACCAACATTATTTCGTAACCGAAGATCAAAAACCATTCTTTTGGTTAGGAGATACAGGCTGGTTAACATTCGGAAAACTGGACCGAGCTGGAGTAGAAAAATATTTTAAAGACAGAAAAGAAAAAGGATTCAATGTAGTGCAAGTAATGGTTTTGCATAGTTTGAATGTGAAAAATATATACGGCGACATGGCTTTAAGTAATGAAGATATCGCGAAACCTTTAACGACACCAGGGAATAATTTTAATAATCCGGAAGAATACGATTATTGGGATCACGTAGATTACACTTTGGGTGTTGCTCAGAAAAATGGAATCTACGTTGCCATGGTGCCAGTTTGGGGAACAAACGTTTCAAAAGGAAATAAAGTAAGCAAAGAACAAGCGACAGAATACGCTAAGTTTTTAGCAAATCGCTATAAAAACAGAACCAATATTATCTGGTTAAACGGAGGCGATACACACGGAAATGAATTTACAGATATCTGGAACGCGATTGGAAGCACATTAAAAACAAACAATCCAAACCAGTTAGTAACATTTCACCCATTTGGAAGAACAGATTCCTCAGAGAATTATCATAATGCAAATTGGTTGGATTTCAATATGTTTCAATCCGGACACAGACGATACGATCAGGATACATTGAAAGATTCCTTTAAAGAAGATAATTACAAATTTGTCCAAAGAGATTTAACCTTAAAACCAACAAAACCAACAATTGACGGAGAACCATCTTACGAAGGAATTCCGCATGGTTTGCACGATACGTTACAGCCAAAATGGACAGACAACGACGTGAGAAGATACGGATATTGGTCTGTTTTTGCAGGCGCGGCAGGATATACGTACGGACATAATGCCGTAATGCAAATGTTTAGAAAAGGCGACAAACCAGCCTACGGAAATAAAGAACTTTGGACAAACGCCATCAACGCGCCCGGAGCCGGACAAATGATTTATATTAAAAAATTAATGCTGAGTTTTCCATATTTAGAAAGAATTCCCGATCAGTCATTAATCGCAAATCAAGGAGAAAAATACGATTATCTTGTAGCAACAAAAGGCGAAAAGTACGCTTTAGTTTATACCTATAATGGAAGAAAAATGGTGCTGAATATGGGCAAAATTGCCGGAGATAAAGTTACAGCAAGTTGGTACAATCCCAAAAATGGAAAAGAAACCAAAATTGGAATAATTGAGAATAAAGGAACTAAAGAATTTCAGCCATCAGGAGATAAAAAAGATGGAAATGATTGGGTTTTAATTTTAAGGTCAAAGTAACCGAAAAGTACGTCATTGCGAGGAACGAAGCAACCTCACTAATAATAAGACACAAAGCTTGATCTTGTAAATGTGATTGGTTCGTCCCTCGCAATGACAAAAAAAGAGAATAAAATCCGCAAAATCTGCCAGATCTGCGTGAACCAAAAACAACAACAATGAAAAACATCATAATCATACTCTTCTTCACTTTAGGCTTCAACACTGCTTTCGCAAACGACGGCTGGTTGAATATCCTAAACGAAGGAGGAAACAACAAAGGAATAAAATGTACCGAAGCCATTCAGAATGCTATTGAAAAAGCATCAAAAAATGGTGGCGGAACAATATTTTTCCCTTCCGGGGAATATTTAACGGGCGCTTTAAAATTAAAAAGTAACATTACGATTCACTTAGATTCCGGAGCACTTTTAAAATTTTCGGACAATTTTGATGATTATTTGCCTTTTGTAGAAATGCGTTATGAAGGCTTGGTAATGAAATCTTTCTCACCATTATTCTATGCCAAAGATGCCGAGAATATTACCATAAAAGGCAGAGGGGTAATCGACGGACAAGGAAAAGCATGGTGGAATGAAGTTTACCGAATTGAAACAGCAAAAGAACCAATTCCGCTTACGAAATATCAAAAAATGTGGGACGAGCAGAACCAAGGTATTGTATATTCAGATTATTATAAAAGAACAATGGACAAGAAATTTTTCAGACCTTCTTTTTTTCAAAGTTATAATTGCAAGAATATTTTAATCGAAGGCGTTACATTTCAAAATTCGCCTTTCTGGACTGTAAATCCTGAGTTTTGTGATAATGTAACCATTACCGGAATCACAATTTCTAATCCGCATTCGCCAAATACAGACGGAATAAATCCATCTTCCTGCAAAAATGTTCATATTTCGAATTGCCATATTAGTGTTGGCGATGATTGTATTACGATAAAATCAGGCAGAGACGAAGACGGTCGAAAATATAACCGACCAACAGAAAATGTTACCATCACAAATTGCACCATGTTAAGCGGTCATGGCGGCGTTGTAATTGGAAGTGAAATGTCGGGCGGAATCAAGAAAATCACCATTTCAAACTGTGTTTTCGAAGGCACAGATCGCGGTATTCGATTAAAATCGGCTCGTGGCAGAGGCGGCGTTGTCGAAGATATTCGTATCGATAATATCGTCATGAAAAACATCAAAGAAGAAGCCATCGTGATGGATTTATTCTACGATAAATCGAGTAAAGAAGAACCTGTTTCTGAGAAAACGCCAATTTTTAGAAACATACATATTAGCAATGTTACCGCCGGCGATGTAAATAAAGCAGGAGTAATTCGCGGAATTTCTGAAATGCCAATTCAAAACATTACATTTTCAAACATCAATATAGATGCTAAAGAAGGTTTTTCGGTTCAAACGGCAAAAGATATCGAATTTCACGATGTACAAATAAACACAACAATTGGCGCTTCTTTCAAAATTGAAGATGCTCAAAACCTGATATTAGACAATGTTTCAACAGCAAAACCATTAGCAAACACACCGGTTATTAAGCTGACAAATGTTTCGAACATGATGATTAATAATAATTTTCCAATGTTTGCAACAGATGTTTTTCTGGAAGCTGACGGAAAAGCAACAAAAGATATTTTCCTCAAAAACAATGTTTTCAATCACGTAAAAACGATTATAAAAAGAGGAACATCTTTAGATAAAAAAGCAATTACAGAATAATAAGTTACGATCCTGCAAGGTTTTCAAAACCTTGTAGGTTTAATTATTTACAACGAATAGACATACCGAAATACCTACAAGGTTTCCAAAACCTTGCAGGAGAAGAAAAACACAACATGAAAAAAATATTCATCATAATCACTCTTTCCCTTTTTGCGATAAGCTATTCGCAGAAAAAGAAAGAAATTTATCTTTTCACGTCGTTTCGGGAACCCGCAACCGACGGTTTGTATCTGGCTTACAGCGAAGATGGCTATAATTGGAAAGGTCTTGAAGGATCATTTTTAAAACCAGAAATAGGAGCCAGCAAAATCATGCGCGATCCCTCTATTACAAAAGGAGCCGACGGAACATATCACTTGGTTTGGACAACCGATTGGAAAGGCGGAAATGGTTTTGGATACGCCAGTTCTAAAGATTTAATTCATTGGTCACAACAACAATATATTCCCGTGATGAAAAACGAATCCGAAGTAGTAAACGTTTGGGCACCGGAAATTTTTTATGATGATGTCAAAAAAGAATACATTATTATTTGGGCATCTACAATTCCGTTTCGATTTGAAAAAGGAGTGGAAGAAGAGAAAAATAATCACAGAATGTATTATGTAACAACCAAAGATTTTAAAACATTTTCAGATACAAAATTATATTACGATCCGGGTTTTAGCGTGATCGATTGTGTGATTGTGAAAAAAGGCAAAAAAGATTATGTTTTGGTTTTGAAAGACAACACAAGACCCATGCGAAATATAAAAGTAGCATTTGGGAAATCGCCTTTAGGACCATTCGGTAAAAGTTCAGAACCATTGACAGAATATTTATCAGAAGGACCAACAGTTGTAAAAGTGGACAAAAATTGGCTGCTGTATTATGATAATTATGGATCAAAAAACTATAAAGCTTTAAACACCTCAGATTTTGTTCATTTTGAAGATGTTTCTTCAAAAATAAGTCTTCCAGAAGGACACAAACACGGAACGATTACAACAATATCCGAAGAAGTTTTAAAAGGATTAATTGAAAAGAAATAGATAAAAAAATCTGCCTAATCTGCTAAATCTGCGAGAGTAAATTTTTCACGCAGATTTAAAAAGATTTAGGCAGATCAAAAAGATTTTTAATTTTAATCTGCATGAATCAGCCAAAATCAGCAGAATCTGCGTGAAATAAAAAAATATAAACAATGATTACTTTCCAACATATAAAAACCAACATCATAACTACAGCCACAATACTATTGCTTTGTGCAGCTGTAAATGCACAAAACGACACCGTGCGTTATGTTGGCAAAACACTTTCAAACGTCGATTATCATCACGGACAATTAAGTCCAGCAGTTGGAGTTCATGCAACACAAATTATGCGTGCAAGCCGTGAACATCCTGAAAAAGCAGATGGTTTTGGCTGGACATACAATCATCAACCGATGATTGCTTATTGGAACAATACTTTCTATCTGCATTATTTAAGCGATCCAACCGGAGAACATATTCCGCCGGGACAAACCTTCATGATGACCTCAAAAGATGGTGTAACTTGGACAAAACCTTCGGTGCTTTTTCCTGTTTATCGTATTCCCGACGGATTTAAAAAAGAAGGTGTAGAAGGAATTGCCAAAAATCTTGATGCCGTAATGCACCAGCGAATGGGATTTTATGTTACCTCAGATAAAAGACTGCTTTCTGTTGGTTACTACGGAATTGCAATGGATGAAAAAGACGATCCAAATGACGGAAAAGGAATTGGTCGCGTCGTAAGAGAAATTTATAAAAACGGAAGTTTAGGTCCGATTTATTTTATCAGATATAATAAAGCATGGAATGAAAAATCGACTTCATTTCCATTTTATAAAAAAAGCAAAGACAAAGGATTTATAAAAGCTTGTGACGAAATGCTTTCTAAACCTTTATTGATGCAGCAATGGGTTGAAGAAGCTGATCGCGATGACGAATTAATTCCGCTAAAAAAACAATTTAAAGCTTTTAATTATTATCATTTACCAAACGGAAACGTAGTTGGTTTATGGAAATTTGCTTTAACATCTATAAGTAAAGACGAAGGAAAAACATGGGAATACAATCCAACAAGAGCGCCGGGTTTTGTAAATAGCAATGCCAAAATATGGGGACAAAAAACATCAGATAATAAATATGCAACTGTTTATAATCCGTCAGAATACCGTTGGCCATTGGCGATTTCGACAAGTGACGACGGACTGAATTACAAAGATTTATTACTGGTTCACGGCGAAATTTCTCCAATGCGCTATGGCGGAAACTACAAATCTGCCGGACCACAATACGTTCGCGGAATTCCCGAAACCGATGGAACTCCGCCTGACGGAAAACTTTGGGTAAGTTACAGCGTAAACAAAGAAGATATTTGGGTTGCGTCGATTCCAGTTCCTGTAACTTCTGTTGTAAATGAAGATGTAAAAGATGTTTTCAATGAACTTCCTGACGGACAAGAATTGAAACTTTGGAATACGTATGATTTATCGTGGGCTTCAACTAAAATAGAAAAGAAAACAGATGGCAAAAAATGGCTGACATTAAGAGATCAGGACTTTTTCGATTATTCACGTGCCGAACGCGTAATTCCGTTTGCAGAAAAAATGGAAGCGACTTTTACCGTAAAACCCGAACAAAATAATCATGGTTTATTGCAGATCGAATTCCAAAATAAACAAGGATTGCCTGCCGTTCGTTTGATTTTTGATTCAGATGGAAATCTAAAAACAAAAACCGGAGCGCGTTACAATAACATTGCAAAATACGAAGCCAATAAAGACTATAAAATCACCGTAAAACTAAATACTAAAACCCGTTCGTACACTATAAAAGTGAACGACGATAAAGAATCAACAAAAATATTTTATGCACCGGTTGATGGTTTTGAACGAATTATGTTCAGAACCGGAGATCAGCGTTTTACACCAAATACAGATACTCCGGCAGATGTAGATGATTTTGTTGATTTACCCGAAACAGGAAAATTAATTCCCGAAGCAGTTTTTAATATTGAATCGTTGATTACGAAAAAGAATTAAAGAATAGCCACAATCTTGTCATCCTGACGGAGGAAGGATCACACAAGTAGCTCGACAATGATTGTCGATCAACTTTGCGGAGTTTCTAGTGTGATCCTTCCTCCGTCAGGATGACAAAAAATGAGAATAAAAAATCCGCGTCTTTACGAAGTAAACCCGCGTCATCCGCGTTCCAATCTCAACACAAAGAAATGAAGAATTTAAAAAACATATTATTTCTCTTTTGTCTTCTGGCAACTTTCATTTCAAATGGACAAATTTCTGCTGTGCATTTAACCTGCGAAATGACAGAAAATCCATTGGCAGTAATTCAAAATCGACCAAGATTTGGATGGCAATTGGTTTCTAATAAATCAAATGTTTCTCAAAAAGCGTATCAAATTTTAGTTTCTTCATCAGAACAAAAACTTCAAAAAGACGAAGCCGATATTTGGGATAGCAAAAAAGTAAATTCAGATAAAAATCTTCAAATAAACTTTAGCGGAAACGCTCTAAAAAGTGAAACCAAATATTTCTGGAAAGTAAAAATCTGGGATCAAAATGATAAATCTTCTTCATGGAGTAAAACCGCTTTTTTCAGAATTTCGCCAAATGAATCAGACTTAAACCCAACGTGGATTGGAGCGATTACAAAAGCCGATAGTCATTTACCCGAAGGCAGAAATTACCATTCGGCAACTTACAAAAGAGAGAAAAAAGATGCGATAATCAATGCTTCTGATTCTTTGTCGCGCAGAAGTATTATACTTCGAAAACCATTTCAAATTACAAAAGAAATCAAAGAAGCCATAGTTTATATTTCCGGATTAGGACATTATGAATTAACCCTTAACGGAAAAAAAGTTGGCAATAGCGAGTTTGCACCTTTATGGACAGATTACGATAAAACCGTTAATTATAATACATACGAATTATCGGGTAAAGAATTGCAAAATGGCGAAAATGTAATTGGCGTACTTTTAGGAAACGGAATGTACAATACACTTGCCGAAAGATATACCAAGTTTTTTGTGAGTTTTGGTCCGCCAACTTTATTTTTTAAAATGAAAGTGGTTTACAAAGACGGTTCCGAAGATATTTTAAAATCAGATGAAAGCTGGAAATACAGTAAAAGTCCGATTATATATAACAGTATTTTTGGAGGCGAAGATTACAACGCCAATTTAGAACAAAAAGGCTGGAATTTGAAAGGATTTAATGATTCGAATTGGAAAAAAGTTATTGTTCAGGAAGCACCAAAAGGAATTTTACGAGCACAAACAGCGCCGCCAATTACGATTCAGAAACAATATAATATTAAGGAAGTAAAAGAGCTAAAACCAAACTTTTTTGTTTTTAATATGGGACAAAATCTTTCAGGATTTCCAACCATAAAACTCAAAGGAAAAAAAGGACAAATAGTTCGCGTTTGGGTTGGCGAAGGATTAAATGACGACGGAACCGTTGGTCAGGGAAGATCCGGAAAACCTTATTATTATGATTATACTTTAAAAGGTGAAGGTGTAGAAGAATGGCAGCCAAAATTTAGTTATTACGGATTTCAATATGTTCAGATTGAGAACATCAATTATAAAGAAACCAAAGATAAAAACTTGCCAACATTGGTAGATTTAAAATCAAATTTCATTTATAATTCGGCGGGCGAAGCAGGAACTTTTACATCTTCAAACGTAATTTTTAATAAAGCACACGAACTGATAAATAACTCGATAAAAAGTAATTTTCAGAGTGTTTTTACCGATTGTCCGCAGCGTGAAAAATTGGGTTGGCTGGAAGAAGTTCACCTAAACGGACCTGGATTAATGTTCAATTATAATCTCGAAAGTTATATTCCAGCAATGATGCAAAACATCTCAGATTCGCAACGAGAAAATGGTTTAATCCCGACAATAGTTCCTGAATATGTAGTTTTTGGAGGCGATTTTACCGATTCACCGGAATGGGGCGTAACCGGCGTAATTCTGCCTTGGATGTATTATGAATATTATGGCGATGCCTCTTTATTAGAGAAATATTATCCTGTAATGAAAAAGTACGTTGATTATTTAGGTACAAAAGCAAAAGATAATATTGTTTCGTATGGATTAGGAGATTGGTACGATTACGGAACGCATGCCGCAGGATATTCAAAAAATAGTCCGATTGCGCTTTCGGCAACTTCTCATTATTTTTATGGAGCAAGTTTGGTTGCAAAAGCAGCAAAATTATTGAACAAAACCGAAGATATTTCGAAATACGAAACCTTAAAGGCGGATATAAAAAGTGCTTTTAATAAAGAATTTTTCAATCTCGAAACCAAACAATATGGTACAAGCAGCCAGTTTAGTAACGCTGTTCCGGTTTATATGGATCTTGTAGAACCACAATATAAAGCGGCTGTAATGCAAAATTTATTGGCAGATATAAAGGCAAAAGGCGACAGATTAACAACGGGTGATGTTGGAAATCGTTATTTATTTCAGGCTTTGGCTCAAAATGGCGAAAACGAAATGATGTATAAAATGAACAATCATTATGATGCGCCGGGTTATGGATTTCAGATAAAATTTGGCTTAACCACTTTAACCGAACAATGGGACCCAAGAAAAGGAAATTCGTGGAATCATTTTATGATGGGACAAATCGAAGAATGGTTTTACCAAAGTTTAGCCGGAATTGTTGGTGATCCGGAAAATCCGGGATTCAAACATTTCTTTATTCAGCCCGAAATTGTTGGCGATATGACTTTTGTAAAAGCAACTTATAAATCTATTTATGGAAATATTGCTTCGGGCTGGGAGAAAAAAGACGGAAAATTAATTTTAAAAGTGGAGATTCCGACTAATACATCGGCGACAATAAAATTACCAATTGCTAAAGATTCAGAAATAAAAGTGAATGGAAAAGCAACTAAAAATTTAAAATTAGGGTCAGGAAAATATACAATCGAATGCGAGTTAATGGCACGCGGATGACACGGATTTACTTCGTAAAAACGCGGATAAAAACGGATTTTTTTAATAGTTTTTATCCATAATTAAAATAAAAAATCCGTTTTTATCTGCGTCTTCGCTTTAGCGAATCTGCGTCATCCGCGTTCAATTTTAAGCTAGTTTAAACACAATAAATGATGAAAATAAAACACATATATATAGCAATCTCACTTTTTGCATTGACAATTTCAAATGCACAAATAACTTCTGATGAAAATTTCAGGAAACCGGTTTCGGAAACATTAAAAAAAATTGAAACTATTTTTCATGTTACTATTAATGACGACAGAGGTTTATTAAAAGGAAAAGAACTGGATTATGCCGATTGGAGAATCGAACAAGGAAATCTGGCTATTTCGCTAACCAATATTTTGGCTCCGTTTGAACTAATGTATTTTAAACAACCGGACGGAACCTATATCATCAGAAAATATGAAAACCATAAAGTTTCTGTTGATAAAGGAAAAGAGCGTTTAGATTATTTAACCACTTTATATTCGAATGTAACCGAATGGGAAGCACGTAAAAAAGAAATAAAAGCGTGTATGATTACGTCTTTTGGTTTGGACAAAGCGCCGCTAATGCCAAAATCAAAACCTATTTTAACGCCAAAAAGAATTTATAAAGATTACAGTATTGAGAATATTGGATTGGAAATTTTGCCTGGTGTTTATGCAACAGGTTCGATTTACAAACCTTATCCGTTAAACAAAAAAGCGCCTGTTATTTTAACGCCGGACGGACATTTTGGTGACGGAAGATATAGAAAAGACGAACAATATCGTTGTGCAATTATGGCAAAAATGGGTGCAATCGTAGTAAGTTATGATTTGTTTGCGTGGGGAGAATCGTTATTACAATTTCCCGAAGAAACACACAGAAATAGTATTGCATCAACCGTTCAGGTTTTAAGCGGAATACGATTATTGGATTATTTATCGACTCAAAAAAATGTTGATATGTCGCGCGTTGGCGTTACAGGCGGTTCTGGCGGAGGATCACACACCATGTTTTTGGCAGCTTTAGATGACCGAATTACAGTTTCGGCTCCGGTTGTAATGGTTTCTTCTCATTTTTCTGGAGGCTGTCCGTGCGAAAGCGGGCGCGGAATTCACCTTTGCGGCAACGGAACAAATAATGCTGAAATCTCGGCAATGATGGCACCAAAACCACAATTGATTGTTTCTGATGGAAAAGACTGGACATTGGCAGTTCCTGAATTAGAGTTTCCTTTTATTCAAAGAACGTATGAATTATACGGAAAAAAAGATTTGGTAGAAAATGCTCATTTTGCAAAAGAAGGACATGATTTTGGAATTTCAAAACGTATGGCTTTATATCCTTTTATGGCAAAATATTTAGGTTTGGATTTAAACAAAGTCAAAAATGCAAACGGAGAAATCGACGAATCGACTTGTGTAATTGAACCTTATGATAAATTATATGTTTTTGGGAATAAAGCTGAAAATCTGCCTAAAAATGCATTAAAAGACATCAACAAATTATATGAAATGTTTGGAGAGAAGAATAACAAGATTTATGAGGTTAAGAAGTAAGAAAAGATAAACACAGATTACACTAATTAACACAAATTCTGCACGTATAGTATGTCAGTGAAATTATTAGAGCATTCTAATTTCGTGTTAATCCGTGCAATTCGTGTTAAAAATGACAAAGTATATGAAGTTAAGAAATAAAATATCACTTATTTGTTTTGGTTTAATATTATTTGGAACCCAAAATATAATCGCTCAAAAGAATGCTGAATTAAAACTTTGGTACGATAAACCAGCAGCAATCTGGAACGAGGCTTTGCCTTTGGGTAACGGACGTTTGGGTGCGATGGTTTTTGGCGATCCGGCTGTTGAGCGTTTACAATTGAACGAAGAAACCATTTGGGCAGGTTCTCCAAACAGCAATGCACATAATAAATCGATAAAAGCTCTGCCAATTGTACGTCAGTTAATTTTTGATGGAAAATTTGATGAAGCCCAGGAATTAGCGACGCAGGATATCATGTCGCAAACCAATGACGGAATGCCGTATCAAACTTTTGGAAGCGTGTATATTTCGTTTCCGGGACATCAAAAATATATCAATTATTACAGAGATTTAGATATTGAAAATGCTACGGCAAAAGTAAAATACACGGTGAACGGTGTAGAATTTACCAGAGAAATATTGACATCGTTTTCAGATCAGGTAATTGTGGTGAAGCTTTCGGCAAGTCAGCCCGGACAAATTACGTGCAATGTTTTCATGAATAGCCCAATTGATAAAACGGTTTCAGCTTCAGATGGAGATCAAATTTTGCTTTCGGGTATTGGAAGTAATTTTGAAGGCGTAAAAGGAAAAGTCAAATTTCAGGGAAGATTAACGGCTAAAAATAAAGGTGGTGAAGTTTCTTCCAGCAACGGAATTATCAGCATTAATAAGGCCGATGAAGTAACGCTTTATATTTCGATCGCAACGAATTTTAAAAATTATCAGGATATTTCAGAAGACGAAGTAGCAAAAAGCAAAGGATATTTGGCTAACGCCGAAACAAAAGATTTCGCCACCATCAAAAAAGATCATGTTGCCTATTATCAAAAATTCTTCAACAGAGTTTCTTTTGATTTAGGAACAAACGAAGCTGGAAAGAAACCAACAAATGAAAGAATCAGGGATTTCTCGAAGCAATTTGATCCGCAATTGGCGAGTTTATATTTTCAGTTTGGACGTTATCTTTTAATTTCGAGTTCTCAGCCGGGCGGACAACCTGCCAATTTACAAGGAATTTGGAACGATATGGTAACGCCGCCCTGGGACAGTAAATACACAACAAACATAAATGCCGAAATGAATTACTGGCCGGCAGAAGTAACCAATCTTTCAGAAATGCACGAGCCGTTTATTCAAATGACGAAAGAGTTAAGTGTTACGGGTGCAGAAACTGCAAAAATGATGTACAATGCAAATGGCTGGGTTTTGCATCACAACACCGATATTTGGCGCGTAACGGCTCCGGTTGATTATGCAGCATCGGGAATGTGGCCAACAGGCGGCGCGTGGGTAAGTCAGGATTTATGGGAAAGATATTTATATACAGGCGATAAAAATTACCTAAAAGAAATTTATCCGGTGATAAAAGGCGCTGCCGATTTCTTTTTGGATTTTATGGTTATCGACCCAAATACAGGTTATTTGGTTGTTGTACCGTCAAGTTCTCCAGAAAATACACACGCAGGCGGAACCGGAAAAGCAACAATTGCATCGGGAACTACGATGGATAATCAATTGGTTTTTGATCTTTTTACGAATGTAATTAAAGCGTCAAAAATTGTTTCGCCAGATGAAGTTTATACTAAAAGAATAAGCGAAGCTTTGGCAAAAATGCCTCCAATGAAAGTGGGTAAATACAGTCAGTTGCAGGAATGGCAAACCGATTGGGATAATCCGGAAGATAAACACAGACACGTTTCGCATTTGTATGGCTTGTTTCCGAGTAATCAGATTTCGCCAATAAAAACGCCTGAATTATTTGAAGCGGCTAAAAACTCCTTAAATTACAGAGGCGACGAATCTACAGGCTGGTCAATGGGTTGGAAAGTAAATTTATGGGCAAGATTATTAGACGGAAATCACGCTTATAAATTATTACAGGATCAATTGCATTTGGTTACGGCAGAACAAAGAAAAGGCGGCGGAACATATCCGAATATGTTAGATGCGCATCAGCCATTTCAAATTGATGGTAACTTTGGATGCACGGCCGGAATCGCCGAAATGCTGATGCAAAGTCAGGAAGATGCGATTCATTTATTGCCGGCTTTGCCAACGGTTTGGAAAGACGGAAGCATAAAAGGTTTAGTTGCCAGAGGCGGTTTTGTAATTGATATGACCTGGAAAAACAATAAAATTTCTGAACTAAAAATTTATTCAAAACTAGGAGGAAACTGCCGATTGAAATTAGAAAATAGTTTAAGCGCAGGCAAAGGAACATCAATTAAAAAAGTAAAAGGAAAAAATACAAATCCGTTATTTTACGATGTTGAAGTTAAAAAACCGATTATATCAGAAAAAGCGAATTTGAAGAAAGTCGTATTACCAAAGTATAATGAATATGATGTTGCAATGAAAGCAGGGCAGACTTATACTTTTTATGGGAATTAGGATTTCCTAACAGGTTTTTAATCCCGAGGCTTCGGGACTGTTAGGTATTGTTTTTAAGTCCAGTTTGTTATTTCTGACAAATGAAACGTTGAATAAAATGGACCGTAAAAATACCTAACAGGTTTTAAAAACCTGTTAGGAGATGAAAACACGAATTGGTGTTTGCGTGAGGGATGGAAGTGGAGCTCTTTTTTTGAGAGGCTTTTTCTGCCGAACAAAAAAAAGCGGGAACGTACAGCCCGACCCGGAGGGACACGCCCAAATAATAAGAATTAAAATAATAAATTTGAATATGTTACATCATTTTAAATACAAAATAATCGCATTCATAATCTTGATTTCGGCTTTAAATACAAGTTGTAAATCCGGAGCAGGACAATCAAATCAGGGAAAAGCGGCTGTTTTAAAAGAAAAAAACTTCAAACATTATGTTGATTATTTCAATACGATGGAAGACGAGAATTTAAAATTTGCGATTCCGAATGATTCTGCGTGGACCTGGATGGAAAAAAATATTCCGTTATTTGAATGTCCGCAGCAAAATTTTGAAGAGATTTATTATTTTAGATGGTGGAGCGCGCGAAAACATATCAAAAAAACACCTCAGGGTTATGCCATTACAGAATTTTTAGTTGATCGTTCTTATGCCGATAAATACAATATGATTAGTTGCGCTTTGGGACATCATATTAATGAATTTAGATGGATTCATAATCCGGAATATTTGGAGCAGGATGTGCATTTATGGTTTAGAGGAAATGACGGCAAGCCCATGAAAAAGCTCAGAACGTTTAGCAGTTGGACGGCAGATGCTTTGTACAATCGTTATTTGGTCAATAAAGATGATAAGTTTTTACTGGATATATATTCGGATTTGGTTGCAGAATATTCGGCTTGGGAAGGCGACAGAAAACGCAAAGACGGATTGTTTTGGCAGTTTGACGTGAAAGACGGAATGGAAGAATCGTTAAGCGGTGCGAGAAAATTTAGAAATGCACGCCCAACCATTAATAGTTATATGTTTGGAAACGCAACAGCTTTGGCGAAAATTTCGAAGCTAAAAGGCGATGCAAAACAGGAAAGTTATTTTGAAGCTAAAGCTGATACACTTCAAAAATTGGTAGAAACAAAACTGTGGAATCCGAAAAGTGAATTCTTTGAAACGTTTACAGAAAAAGATACTTTAGCGCAGGTTAGAGAAGCGATTGGTTTTATTCCATGGTATTTTAATTTGCCGCAAAAAGACAAAGGTTTCGAAAAAGCCTGGGAACAAATTAAGGATGAAAAAGGATTTTCGGCTCCGTTTGGGTTAACAACCGCAGAACGAAGAAGTCCGCGTTTTAGAACTCACGGAACGGGAACTTGTGAATGGGACGGAGCGATTTGGCCATTTGCGAGTTCGCAAACCTTAACCGCTTTGGCAAATGTTTTGAATAATTACAATCAGAATTTTGTTGCTAAAACGGATTATTTCAAACAAATGAGTTTGTATGTAGAATCGCAATATTTTCACGGAAGACCATATTTGGGAGAATATCTGGATGAAACTACAGGATATTGGTTGATGGGCGAAAGAGAGCGCAGCCGTTATTACAATCATTCGACTTTTAATGATTTGGTGATTACAGGTTTGGTTGGTTTACGTCCAAGAGCTGATGAAAAAATAGAAGTGAATCCCTTGATTCCGCAAGAAAAGTGGGATTGGTTTTGTTTGGATAATGTTTTGTATCACGGCAATATCATTACGATTCTTTGGGATAAAACCGGAGAGAAATATCATAAAGGAAAAGGTTTCAGGATCTTTAAAAACGGTAAGGAAATTGCGGTTTCTGAGAGATTGGAGAAATTGGTTTCGGAATAAAGCTTAAATTATTTCACGCAGATTTTACAGATTTCGGCAGATTTAATTTGATTTTTTTAATCTTTGAATTCTATCGAAATCACAAAAGAAAAAATAAATCTGCGTTTATCTGCTCAAATCTTTTTAAATCTGCATGAAACAAAAATCACCGCAAAGCATCTTAAAAAACACAACTCATGAAAAAGTTTTTTTTACATCTAATAATAATCATCTCACTTTTTACACTTTCGGCGAAAGCCCAAAATAAAATCAGTGTTACTAATTTGCAATGCGAAATGCTGACCAATCCGGAAGGAATTGATGTTGTGCAGCCAAGATTGAGCTGGCAGATAAATGCAGAAATAAATGATGTAAAACAAACGGCTTATCAAATTATTGTGGCTTCGACTTTAGAAAATCTAAACGTGAATAATGCTGATTTATGGGATAGCGGGAAAATTGAAAGTGATGATTCTGTCAACATTATTTATAACGGTAAAAAACTGGGCGACAGACAAAATGCTTTTTGGAAGGTAATTAGCTGGACAAATAAAGGAGAAATTCAGTCGAAAGAAACGGCCCATTTTAGCATGGGAATTTTAAATTATGCCGACTGGAAATCAACGCGCTGGATTGGTTATGAAAAAGCTTCTCCGGGTGATAGTATTTCGCAATATTCGAAATTATCGGCGAGATATCTTCGAAAAGAAATCAACTTAAAAAAGCAGGTCAAAAGCGCCAAAGTCTACATTATGGGCTTGGGACTTTATGAATTGTATATTAACGGAAATAAAATTGGCGATCAGGTTTTGGCGCCCGTTCCTACGGATTATACCAAGAATGTAAAATACAATGTTTTTGATGTGACTTCTCAATTAAAAGAAGGCAAAAATATGTTGGGAACGATTTTAGGAAACGGACGTTTTTTTACGATGCGTCAGGATTATAAACCATACAAAATTAAAACTTTTGGTTACCCGAAAATGGCTTTGCAGTTGTTTGTAGAATATACCGATGGAACTAAGGAAGTTATCAGAACCGATGATACCTGGAAAGTAACCACAAACGGACCCATTTTATCGAACAATGAATATGACGGCGAAGAATACGACGCACGTAAAGAAATGAAAAGTTGGAACACGACCAATTTTGATGATAAAAAGTGGTTTACAGCAGAATATGTTCAGGAACCGGGCGGTTTTTATGAAGCGCAAATGTCGGCAAACATGAAAATAATGGACGAGGTAAAACCTGTTTCCATTAAACAAACACCAAAAGGAACTTATATTCTCGATATGGGGCAAAACATGGTAGGTTGGCTTCAATTGAAAGTAAAAGGAAAAAGCGGTGATAAAATCACTTTGAAATTTGCCGAATCTTTGCAAGCAAACGGATCTTTATATATTGACAATTTGCGCGATGCGAGAACAACAGATGTTTATACTTTAAAAGGCGAAGGCGAAGAAATTTGGGAACCACGTTTTATATTTCACGGATTTCGTTTTGTAGAAGTTTCAGGATTTCCAACAAAACCAACTGTAGATAATTTTGTTGGAAAAGTAGTTTACGACAATATTAAAACTACGGGAACTTTTGAATCTTCGGACGCGACAATGAACCAAATTTTTAAAAATGCATATTGGGGAATTCGCGGAAATTATAAAGGAATGCCAATCGATTGTCCGCAACGAAATGAGCGCCAGCCTTGGTTAGGCGACAGAACGACCGGAGCGTATGGCGAAAGTTTTATATTCGATAATCAGACTTTGTATGCAAAATGGCTCGACGATATTAAAAATGCACAAACGGCAGATGGTGGAATTCCGGATGTTGCGCCGGCATTTTGGCGTTATTACGGCGATAATGTAACCTGGCCGGGAACTTATATTACGGTTGCCGATATGTTATACCAGCAATTTGGAGATAAAAAAGTAATCGAAAAACATTATCCGTCCATGAAAAAATGGGTGGTTTATATGGAACAGAATTATTTGGTTAAGGATTTAATGACCAAAGACAAATACGGAGACTGGTGCGTTCCTCCGGAATCTTTAGAATTAATTCATTCGAAAGATTCAGCACGAACCACAAATGGCGAATTAATTGCCAGCGCTTTTTACTATCATTTATTACAAAAAATGAAAAAGTTTGCGACAATTAACGGAACGAATCAAGACGATATTAAATATTACGATTCCCTTTCTGAAAGAGTAAAAACAGCCTTTAATGCCAAGTTTTTTAATCCCGAAAAAAATAATTACGCGAATAATACTGTAACAGCAAACTTGCTTCCGCTGACATTTGGGATGGTTCCTGAAAACTTAGAAAAGAAGGTATTTGAAAACATTGTTCACGAAGTCGAAGTCACGTACAAAGGTCATATTAGTACGGGAGTTATTGGAACTCAGTTTTTAATGCGAACCTTATCTAAATTTGGAAGACCGGATTTGAGTTATAAACTCGCCTCAAACGATACCTACCCAAGTTGGGGATATATGGCTAAAAATGGCGCCACAACTATTTGGGAATTATGGAACGGAAATACCGCCGATCCTAAAATGAATTCGCAAAATCATGTCATGCTTTTGGGTGATTTATTGATTTGGTATTACGAAAATATTGCCGGAATTAAGAGTAATCCTGAAACTCCTGGTTTCAAACAAATTATCATGAAACCCGATTTTGAAGTAGGATTAACCTATGTAAATGCATCTTACGAATCTATTTATGGATTGATAAAAAGTAATTGGAAAAAAAGTAAAAAAGCTTTGGTTTGGAATATTACCATTCCAGCTAATACGTCTGCTATCGTATATCTTCCAACAAATAATGTTTTGGCTGTTTCAATCAACAAACATAAATTAGATAAAATTTCAGATTTGTATAAAATTGAAAATAAAAATATTGTCCTGACTTTGAAATCGGGTTCGTATCTTTTGAGTGTGAAATAGTTATTTGAATATTTGTAATTTCGACTAATATAAAAATTATATTTATAAAAAAATGGACATTTCAAAATACCAAGAAATAATACAAAATTTACAGCCTTTAGTAAATTCTAAATTTAAATATAACACATCCAAATGGGGAAAATTAAATCCACAATTCACTAGTTTTATTGTTAATTATGAAAATTTAGAAATATCAAGACAAGATATAATTGATTCCTTTCGGCTTTTTTATTCTGGAAAATTAAATTGGGAAACACCATTCTTATTAACTATGATTTGGGGATTTGCTGATACAGGATATGGAACTTTTAGAACTAATAACTACATTTCAGAAGAAATAAATCAAATGCATATTAAAAAATCTTTTGATGCAGTTTACAACAATGATTTAGAATTAGCATATAAAAGTTTAAAATTAATTAAAGGACTCAACATAAGTTATATTTCCAAAGTTTTATACTTTGCTACAAAGGCTTGTGACTATAAAGAATATGCCCTAATTTATGATATACGCGTAGCAAAATCATTAATAAAATTGACAACATTACCAGAGATTTTTGAAATTGTAGAAATTACTCCTTCATCAAAATTTTCTCATTACAAAATGTACAATT
This sequence comes from Flavobacterium sp. N1736, assembly GCF_025947065.1. Classification (NCBI taxonomy): domain Bacteria; kingdom Pseudomonadati; phylum Bacteroidota; class Flavobacteriia; order Flavobacteriales; family Flavobacteriaceae; genus Flavobacterium; species Flavobacterium sp. N1736. The sequence continues at coordinate 3,228,018 of NZ_CP109994.1, read as the reverse complement.
CTTTGATGCATAGATATTCTAAAGAAATAAATTCTGATGCTGAATCATTGGAAATGTTTTTATTTAATCAACTATTCTAACGTAAATACACTTTTTAGACAATTCGGGACAGTACAGGATACATTGTTAAATTTTTAGTGTTATTTTTACACTTAATAAATATTTTTGCCTAAAAAAATATTAGGAATGTATTTATTATCCAAAATTTTAATTCAAATAAAATTAAGAATGAAGATCATAAAATTGGCAATTGTCTTGTTTGGACTTTTCCTTTTAGGAAGCTGTAAATCTGCATTAGAGAAAAAAACGTGGAAAGAAGGAATTTTAGTCGACGAATTTATATACGATAAAGCACCTTATCCGTCTTGTCACGCCGCTACAATTGTCGAGGCTACAAACGGCGATTTGGTCGCTTCATGGTTTGGAGGAACGCACGAAAGACATCCTGACGTTTGTATTTATGTAAGTATTAAACCAAAAGGCAGCGATAAATGGACACAAGGCGTTCAGGTTGCTGATGGCGTGATGAAAGAAGGACCCAGATTGCCAACATGGAATCCGGTTTTATATCAAATTCCGGGTGGCGATTTGATGCTTTTTTACAAAATAGGACCAAAACCATCTGAATGGTGGGGCGTAATCAGAACTTCATCTGATAACGGAAAAACATGGTCTGAGGCTAAAAATATGCCAAGTAAAGATTTTCTTGGACCAATCAAAAACAAACCTGTTTTATTAAGCAACGGCACTTTATTATGTCCGTCAAGTATTGAAGGCGACGGTTGGAGACTTCGTATGGAAACTTCTCCTGATTTCGGCAAAACATGGGTTTTAGGCGATACACTTTCAAGAGGAAAAAATAAAATAAACGCCATTCAGCCCAGTATTCTTTTTCATAAAGATGGAAGTATTCAGGCGATTGGAAGAACCAGAAACAGAGCAATTTTCAGCACTTTCTCAAAAGATAACGGAAAAACATGGTCGGATATTGAGTTAATTGGTTTGCCAAATAACAACTCAGGAACGGACGCCGTAACGCTTAAAAACGGAAAACATTTGTTGGTTTACAATCACGTTTTACCTCCGGGAACAGAAGCAAAAGGACCAAGAACGCCTTTGAATGTTTCTATTTCTGATGATGGAATTAACTGGAAAGCGGCGTTGGTTTTAGAAGATTCTAAAGTGAGTCAATATTCATATCCATCAATGATTCAGAGTTCTGACGGAATGGTGCATATTGTTTATACGTGGAGAAGAGAAAAAATCAAATACGTAAAAATCGATCCAAGTAAACTAAAAGCAATTCCTATCAAAAACGGAATCTGGCCTGGCGATGAAAACAAAACTGTAACTGCTGTAAAGGCAGAAGAAGAGTAATTTTAAAAAGAAAGTTTGCCACAGATTAAAAGGATTAGAATGATTTTTAATTTTATTTAATCTCCAAGATCTGCTAAATCTGCGAGAGTAAATTTTTTCACGCAGATTTAGCAGATTTAGCAGATTTTTTTTTAATCAATTAAATCTTTTTAATCTGTGGCAAAAAAATAAATAATTATGAAGTCAACTTATATTCAGAAAAATTTAATTATTGCAATGCTTGTTGTTTTAGCGACTACTTTCAATAGTTGTGCAACAGCTCAGTCATCAAAAAATAAAGAGCGTTATAAAGTTGCAGTTTGCGACTGGATGATTTTAAAAAGACAAAAATTAGGCGCTTTTGGTTTGGCAAGCGAAATCAAAGCCGACGGAATAGAACTGGACATGGGTGGTTTAGGAAATAGACCAACTTTTGATAGCAAATTAGGTGATCCTGTTGAAAGGCAAAAATTTCTTGATAAGTCTAAAGAATTGCATGTGGGAATCAGTTCTATTGCCATGTCCGGATTCTATGCGCAGTCTTTTGCAAAAAGAGAAAACATCGCACCAATGATCGAAGATTGTATAAAAACAATGAAAGACATGAAAGTTAAAGTGGCATATCTTCCGTTAGGAACTGAAAGCGATTTGGTGAAAAATCCGGAATTACGCCCTGTAATTGTCGAAAGATTAAAATGGGCGGGAAAACAAGTGGGTAAAATAGGCGGTGTAATTGCAATCGAAACTTCGTTGAATGCAACAGAAGAGAAAAAATTATTGGAAGAAATAGATTCTAAATACATTAAAAGTTCGTTCAATTTTGCAAATGCCGCAGATAACGGAAGAGATATTCCATCAGAATTAAAAATATTAGGCAAAAAACATTTAGCACAAATTCATGCTTCAAACACAGATAAAGTCTGGCTTGAAAATGACATGATGATCAATATGCCTGAAATCAAAAAAACACTCGACGAAATGAAATGGAGTGGTTGGCTTATTGTAGAACGTTCGAGAGATGTAACTCAGGTTCATAATGTAAAAGTCAATTACGGCGCAAATGTCGCTTATTTGAAAAAGATTTTTCAGGATTAAATTTTTTTGCCACAGATTAAAAAGATTTTCACAGATTATTAATTAAATTTTTTAAAAAATCATTTTAATCCTTTTAATCTGTGGCAAAAAAGAATAAAAAATTACAATACAATGAAATATTTTACTTTACTTTTTTTAGGTTTTTATACCACTTTCGCGGCAGCGCAAAACGTCACAATTGTTAGTGATTCAAAATCGCCGAGAGTTCAGTTTGGAGCCGAAAAATTAACTAAAACTTTATCAGGAAAAGGTTTCAAAATAATTTCTTCGGATAAAATAGCTAAAAACGCAAAAGATAAAGTAATTGTTATTGGCGAAAAAGGAAGTGATTTCTGGAAACAGAATTCGAAATCGGCTAAAATCGACGATAGTCAGTTAAGCAAGAAAGAAGGCTTTCAAATTCGCACTCAAAAAAATATTATTTATATTGAAGGAACCGATGCTTCCGGCGCTTTATACGGCGCAATGGAATTAACAGATCGTATTAAAAATTCAGGCGAAATTCCGTTAGAAATTAATATCGACGACAGTCCCGAAATGGTTTTGAGAGGCGCTTGCATCGGAATGCAAAAAACGACTTATCTTCCCGGAAGAGATGTTTATGAATATCCATACACGCCCGAAACTTTTCCGTGGTTTTACGATAAAAAACTATGGATAAAGTATCTCGATATGATGGTCGATAACAGAATGAACTCGTTGTATTTATGGAACGGACATCCGTTTGCCTCTTTGGTAAAATTGAAAGATTATCCGTTTGCTGTAGAAGTAAGCGATGAAGATTTTAAAAAGAACGAAGAAATCTATAAATTCTTAACCGAAGAAGCCAATAAAAGAGGAATTTGGGTCATTCAGATGTTTTATAATATTATAGTTTCTAAACCTTTTGCAGAACATTACAACATAAAAACGCAGGATCGTTCAAGACCAATTACGCCTTTACTTTCAGATTATACGAGAAAATCTATCGCTGCTTTTATCGAAAAATATCCAAATGTTGGTTTGTTAGTTTGTTTGGGAGAAGCCATAAATACGATCGACGACGACGTAGAATGGTTTACCAAAACGATTATTCCCGGAGTTCAGGATGGTTTAAAAGCGTTGGGAAGAACAGATGAACCGCCAATTATTTTGCGTTCGCATGATACCGATGGACCTTTGGTAATGGAAAAATCGCTTCCGTTGTATAAAAATCTATACACAGAAAGCAAATATACCGGAGAATCGTTGACGACTTATACGCCGGGCGGACCTTGGGGAGAAACCCACAGACAGCTTAGTGCCTTAAAATCGATTCATATTGAAAATGTCCATATTTTGGCAAACTTAGAGCCTTTTAGATACGGTTCACCAGATTTTATACAGAAAACCGTTAAAGCAATGCACAGCGCGCACGGTGCAAATGCACTGCATTTATATCCGCAGGCATCCTATTGGGACTGGCCATATTCGGCAGATAAAACAAAAACCGGCGAACGAATTCTTGAAATGGATCGCGACTGGATTTGGTATAAAGCCTGGGCAAGATATGCCTGGGACAGTAAAAGAGACAGAAACGAAGAAGTTAAATTTTGGGATAAAGATTTGGCTGCGAAATACGGAACTGATCAGGAAGCTGCAAATGACATTCTAAAAGCTTACGAAGAAACAGGAGAAATCGCTCCAAAAACATTAAGACGTTTCGGAATTACCGAAGGAAATCGTCAGACTTTATTATTAGGAATGTTCGAAAGCCAATTGGTAAATCCCGCAAAATGGCGCGTTTATCCGGGGTTTCATGAATCGTGCGGACCAGCGGGAGAATTGCTTCTGGAATATGCAAAAAAAGAGTGGAATCACGAACCGCATTCGGGCGAACTTCCAACTCAAATTATTGCCGAAATCACAAAACACGGTAAATTAGCCGTTGAAGCGATTGATAAAGCAGAACCTAAAGTGACACAAAATAAAGACGAATTTTTACGCCTTAAAAACGATGTTCATTGTTATAAAGCATTTGCCGATTTCTTTTCAGAAAAAGTCGAAGCTGCATTATTAGTTTTAAGATACAGTTATTCAAATGATATTTCAGATCTGGATAAAGCGCTTCCGCATTTAGAGAAAAGCATCGAATATTATCAGTTATTAGTAAATTTAACAAAAGATAATTATTTGTATGCCAATAGTATGCAAACCGCTCAACGCCGAATTCCGATTGGCGGTGACGACGGAAACAATAAAACCTGGATCGAATTATTGCCACATTACGAACGCGAATTGGTTAATTTTAAAAGAAATTTAGAATTATTAAAAGCATCAAAAGACGGTAAAATTGTAATCAAAGAAGGAAAACCATGGCAACCTGCAGAGGTAACTTTGCTAAGTGAAAGCAAAGGAACTTATGAAGTTAAAAACGGAACAAAAGTATACGGAACGCCAATTTCTGAATTCACAAAAATTGCTCCCGAATTGCAAAACCTTAAAGGAATTGCATTCGATGAAACGTCGCAAAATGAGAACGGAACGCATTTGAAATTTAAAAATACAAAAGCGGTGAAACTGGTTGTCGGTTATTTTAATTCAGACCAAAAGCGATTTTTATTTCCGCCAAGTTTAGAAACGGATGCTGCCGGAAATGCTTACGGTCAGGCCGAAGTGATTTTGGCAAGTGCCATGAATTTAAAAGAATTACCGCGTGTAAATATTCACACGTATACGTTTCAGCCGGGAGACAATAAATTAGATTTAGGCAAAGGCAGAGTGCTAATTTTAGGATTTATAGACGCCAACCAAACCATAACGCCACGCGATGTTGGTTATATCGATGCCGGAGAAAAAGGCGCGATTGACTGGTTGTTTTATTAATAATTTGGGCGTGTTTCGCCGCGGCGAATCGGGCTGTACGAAAGACCTAACCTGTCAGGTCTATTTAAGATTTCCTGCAAGGTTTTCAAAACCTTGTAGGTATTCAAGTAAGATAAGAAGGCGTAAAAATTAAACCTACAAGGTTTTGAAAACCTTGCAGGACTGTAGAAAGCATGAAGAAAAAAGTTTTTTTTATTTATTTTTTTTTAGTTTTTTGCTCTGTTCAGAGCCAGATAAAACAGGAATCAGCGAAATTACGTAAAGAAATTTCGCTGAATTCATCTTGGGAAACTATTATCTTAAATAATCCCATGCAGCAGGATGAAAACTTTGTGAATAATCCTAAAATTGATTCGCAATGGCAAAAAACAAATGTGCCTCATAACTGGGATCAATATTATGGTTACCGCAGAATGAAACATGGCAATTTGCATGGAACAGCCTGGTATCATAAAACATTTAAAGTTGATAAAAAAGACAAAGGCAAACGCCTTTTTTTGTATTTTGAAGGGGTAGGTTCTTACGCGAAGGTTTGGGTTAACGGAAAAAAAGTTGGCGCGCATAAAGGCGGAAGAACCACTTTTACAATCGATATTACAAACGCAGTTTCTTTTGATACCGAAAATAAGATAATGGTCAAAGCCGATCATCCTTCTTTTATTGCAGATCTTCCGTGGGTTTGCGGCGGATGTTCCGGCGAATGGGGATTTTCTGAAGGTTCTCAGCCACTTGGTATTTTTAGACCCGTTTCTTTAATCGTTACAAATGAGGTTCGCATTGAGCCTTTTGGCGTTCATATCTGGAATGATAAATCTATTTCTAAAGAAAAAGCGATTCTTCATACTACAACAGAAATTAAAAATTACGGAAAATCAAATCGTGATGTAACGATTATAAATACACTTTTTGATGCCGATAAAAAAGAAGTTGTTTCGGCAAAAAGTGAACTAAAAACTATTTCTGGCGAAAGCAAAGAAGTGGCTCTAACACTTCCTGAAATTTTAAATCCGAAATTATGGTCGCCGTCAAATCCGTATTTGTATCAATTGGTAACTTCGGTTTATGAAAACGGAAAAAAAATTGACGAATTAAAAACACCTTACGGAATTCGCTGGGTAAGCTGGCCAATAAGCAGGGACGGAAAAGACAATCGTTTTTATATTAATGACGAACCACTATTTGTAAACGGAATTTGCGAATATGAACATATGATTGGAAACAGTCATTCGTTTTCAGACGAACAAATTCATGCCAGAATTGAGCAAATAAAAGCGGCTGGATTTAATGCTTTTCGAGAAGCGCATCAACCTCATAACTTATTATATCAAAAAGAATTAGACCAAAACGGAATCTTATTTTGGAGTCAGTTTTCGGCACATATTTGGTACGATACGCCGGAATTTAAGGAGAATTTTAAAACCTTATTACGAGAATGGATTAAGGAACGCAGAAACAGTCCGTCGGTTGTAATGTGGGGATTGCAGAATGAAAGTACGATTCCGAAAGAATTTGCAGAAGAATGCACCAAAATCATTCGCGAAATGGATCCGTTATCCGCTTCTCAAAGAATTGTAACCACTTGCAATGGCGGCGAAGGAACTGACTGGAATGTAGTACAAAACTGGTCGGGAACTTATGGCGGTGATCCTTCAAAATATCATCTTGAAATGAGCACGCAGCTCTTAAACGGAGAATATGGCGCGTGGCGAACTGCAGATTTACATACCGAAGGCGAATTTGACCAAAAAGGAATTTTGAGCGAAAACCGATTTTCGCAATTAATGGAAATTAAAGTCCGCGAAGCCGAATCGGTAAAAGATAAAATAGCGGGACAATTTAACTGGCTTTTTGCTTCGCACGAAAATCCGGGGCGTTCTCAAAACGGCGAAGGATTTAGAGATATTGATAAAGTTGGTCCCATAAATTACAAAGGACTTTTTACCGTTTGGGGCGAACCTCTGGATGCGTATTATATGTATCGCGCCAATTATGTTTCGAACAAAACAAACCCGATGGTTTATATTGTTTCGCATTCATGGCCAAGTCGTTGGGATTCGGCAGGAATTAAAAACGGAATCGATATTTATTCCAATTGTGATGAAGTAGAATTGTTTAATGATGTCAATAAATCATCATTAGGGAAACTGAAAAATCCGGGATTGGGTCAGCATTTTCAGTTTAATAATGTCAATATTCAGTATAATGTTTTATATGCGGTTGGTTATGTAAACGGAAAAGCTGTTGCCAAAGATTATGTTGTTTTGAACACACTTCCGAAAGCGCCAAATTTAAACGCATTATATACAGATCAGGCCGATATTACAAAAGCAAAAAAAGGATACAATTATATTTACAGAGTTAATTGCGGAGGTTCAGAACTAACAGATTCTAATGGAAATTCCTGGCTTACTGATACACATAAAAGCAGACAAAATACGTGGGGCTCATTATCTTGGACAGATAAATTCGAAAAACTTCCTGATTTTTATGCGAGTCAACGCAGTACTTCCGACCCAATTTCTGGTACAAAAGATCCCGTTTTATTTCAAAGTTCAAGATACGGAACGGATAAATTAAGTTATGAATTTCCTGCTGCCGATGGAGAATATCTTGTAGAATTGTATTTTACAGAACCATGGTACGGAACCGGCGGCGGTTTAAATTGCAAAGGCTGGCGATTGTTTGATGTTGCCATAAATGACAATATTGTTTTAAAAGATTTTGATATTTGGTCAGAAGCCGGACACGATAAAGCATTGAAAAAAACTTTTGTGGTAAAAAGTAAAGGAGGAAAAATTACGATTTCATTTCCAAATGTAAAATCAGGACAAGCCATTATTTCGGCGATTGCGATTGGTACAAAAGATATACATGCCAGACCTGCAGATGAATCTTCTAAAAATATTCAAAATCTTGTTTTGGCTGCTGATGATAAAAGTGCGAACAAAATAGCTTCATGGCTGGATATAAATTCAAAACAATATTCAGATTCTGATGTTGTTTTTACGCAATTGCTTTCTGAGGTTTTTGGAGCAGATTATGTGCAGTTTTCTTCCAAATCAAAAGCTGTCGGTTCTTTTACAGTTAAAGAAGATTCAGATGTTTATGTAATGTTCGACAGTCAATCAAAAGCAACATTTGGGGATTATTCAGATTATAAAAAAATAGAAGAAATTGCCAAAAACAGCGATGGTGTCGAGTTTTCTATTTTTACTAAAAAAGTAAAAAAAGGAGAGAAAATATCTTTCGATAATTCAGAAATCCTAAATACTTTTATCGTAGTTCCAAATTATGATATGGGCGAAAAAGATGATTCGCGTCCAATCGTTATTTTTGAAGCAGAAAAAGCCAAAACAACCGGAACCGATATTGTAAAGGGAAATTTCAAAAAAGCCGATTATATCGAGTTTACAAAAAAGACAAATAACAGCATTGAGTTTGAAGTAAAACCCGGAGTTGCCGGAATTTATCTAATGCGTTTTAAATTCATGAACCAAAACGAAACACCATTAAAAGTAAAATTTAAAATGGAAGACGCATACGGAATTTTAATGCGAAACGATACAATTGAATTTTTTCCTTCACCAGAAAAATGGAAGATTTTGAATACGACTTCGGGCGGATATATTAATGCCGGAACGTATAAAATTACATTGGAAGGAGAAGATTTGAAAGGGTTGATGTTGGATTCGTTTGAGTTTCAGTAGGTTTTTTTTCTAAGGGCAAAGGTGCAAAGGTTGAAAGGTTGAAAGGAGCAAAGGAGCAAAGGTTTCTCGGTTTTGTAATTAACACCATTTTTGTCATTCTGAGGAACGAAGAATCTCCACCAAAAGCTCTACAAAGATTGGCGGCTTTTATGTACGGAGTCACTTACTGAGATTCTTCGTTCCTCAGAATGACAAAACAATAAGCAATAACAAACAATACACATAAAATTGGATTGATTAAAAAACATATTTATGATTAAACATAAAAAGATTTTACAAAACACAACAATCACCTTAGCATTATTGCTTTCTATCGCCTGTTTTCCGCAAGGAAAAAAAGCAAGAATCATTGAAGATTTCAATAAAAACTGGAATTTTAAATTAGGTGATTATCCAAACGCAATTCAGTCTGATTTTAATGTTACAGATTGGAGATCGCTTCAATTACCTCATGATTGGAGTATTGAAGGAGACTTTAATAAAGATAATACAACGAAACAGGCGCAAGGTTTTTTGCCGGCTGGAAAAGGCTGGTATCGTAAAGTTTTTACTGTTCCTGCAAGTTGGAAAAGCAAAGTGGTTTCTGTTGAGTTTGATGGGGTTTTTAAAAATAGTGAAGTCTTTATTAACGGACATTCTTTAGGAATTCGTCCAAACGGTTATATTTCTTTTGGGTATGATGTATCGCAATATTTAGATTTTGGCAGACAAAATATCATTGCTGTAAAGGTCGATAATGATGCTCAGCCAAATTCAAGATGGTACACGGGATCGGGAATTTACAGAAATGTGCGTTTGATTGTTACCGAACAACTGCATGTTGGCGAATGGGGAACTTTTGTAACGACGCCGGAAATTTCAAAAGAAAAAGCTTCGGTTCATTTAGAAGTTGAGGTTAAGAATGCTTTTGATACTGAAAAGGAATTTATATTGGTTTCTACCATTTTTGATAAAAATAATGATGAAGTTGCCGAAGCACAATCAACAGGGGAAATTGCGGCAAATTCATCTTCAAAAAAGAGTCAGGATTTTACTTTAAAAAAGCCAAAACTTTGGGATACGGAAAATCCATATCTCTATAAAATTATCACTAAAATTTATGAGAAAGGTGAATTGGCTGATAATTACGAAACGCCGCTTGGAGTTCGTTATTTTAATTTTGATGCCGAAAAAGGATTTTCATTAAACGGAAAACCAATGAAAATTTTAGGTGTTTGTTTACATCATGATAACGGTGCTTTGGGCGCGGTTGAAAATATTCATGCGTTGAAAAGAAAATTGACAATTTTAAAAGAAATGGGAACAAATGCGATCAGAATGTCTCATAATCCGCATTCGTTAGAAATGATGCAATTGTGCGACGAAATGGGTTTTATTGTTCAGGATGAAGCTTTTGATGTTTGGAAAAAGAAAAAAGTAACCAACGATTACAATAAAGATTGGGACGCGTGGCACAAAAAAGATTTAGAAGATTTTATTAAAAGAGACCGCAATCATCCATCGGTTATGATGTGGAGTATTGGTAACGAAATTCGCGAACAATTTGACAGTACAGGAATTGCGATTACGCGAGAATTGGCTCAAATTGTAAAATCGTTAGATACAACGCGTCCCGTAACTTCGGCTTTGACCGAAAATGTTATTGAGAAAAATTTCATTTATCAATCCGGCGCTTTGGATCTTTTGGGTTTCAATTATAAACATGAAGATTATAAAGATTTTCCAACGCGTTTTAAAGGGCAAAAAATAATAGCTTCTGAAAGTGTTTCGGCTCTTGAAACTCGTGGACATTATGATTTTCCTTCAGATGGAATTAAAGCCTGGCCTCCAAAACACAATGCGCCGTTTGACGGAAATGCAGATTGGACGGTTTCGGCTTTTGATAATGTAAAATCGTATTGGGGCGCGACACACGAAGAAAATTGGAAAACGATCAAGAAACAGGATTTCATGGCAGGAACTTTTATCTGGACAGGATTCGATTATATTGGTGAACCGGATCCGTATCCGTATCCGGCTAGAAGTTCTTATTTCGGAATTGTAGATTTAGCGGGTTTCCCAAAAGATGTCTATTATATGTACCAAAGCGAATGGACGACGAAACCTGTACTGCATATTTTTCCGCATTGGAATTGGAAAAAAGATCAGGAAGTTGATGTTTGGGCTTATTACAATAATGCTGATGAAGTTGAACTATTCTTAAACGGAAAATCTCTAGGCAAAAAACCGAAACAAAATGACGATTTGCATATTTCGTGGCGCGTGAAATTTGAACCGGGAACATTAAAAGCAATTTCGAGAAAAAACGGAAAAGTAGTTTTGGAAAAAGAAATTCATACTGCCGGAGAAGCTTATAAAATAGATTTAAAAGCTGATAAAACGACAATCAAAAATGATACTTACGATTTGGTTTACGTTACGGTTTCTATCGTAGATAAGGATGGAAATTTATTGCCAAACGCAACTGATTTAATCAATTTTGAAGTTCTTGGCGGCGGAAAATTAGTTGGTGTTGATAACGGATATCAGGCTAATCTGGATTCTTTTAAAGCGAATTCCTGTAAATTATTTAACGGAAAATGTATAGCGATTATTCAGTCGAATGGAAAGAGGGAGAAGATTCAGTTGAAGGCTTCAACAGGAAATGGAATTCCGGTTTCTGTTCTTGATTTAAAAGTGGATTAGTTTAAAAAACGAAAACTCCTTACGTAATTAAGGAGTTTTTTTATGCATTTATCAAACTGATTTTTGTACTGCAATTATTTTTATATTAGCATTAATAATAAAATATAAGAAGAGAATTTCATTTTAAATATCTAACAAATGATAAAAAATATTTTCATAATTGCTTTATGCGGTATTGTCCTTTCTTGCACAATTCATGAATTTGGATATTTGTTTATTTCAATTCCTTCGTTCATTATATTATCGTATAATTTGTGCGATCTGATTCTAAAAATTATAAGTAAAAATCACCAGCCAAATAGGGAACTTCACAAAAAATTCCAGACTATTATTTTCATTTGTTTCATTCCGTTTTTTTTCGCTGTAAGATCTTTTGAAGATACGATTGGAGGTTATAATTTGTTTTGGAAACTTGTTTTTTTCAGTTTGATTATTACTGTTTTAATTACAGTAATTCTAAGCAGGTATTTTAATTTTAATAATGAATTTCGATTTTATAATTTATTAGCTATTTGCATTTTTTCGTTTATGTTTATTCCTAATATTGGAATACTTATTAATAGACATATTTCTAATGAAACCGAAAGGAAACAAGCCTTTATTATCAATTACAAAACCACAACAAAAAAGACTAAAGGAGGTTATGATTATAATTTTTTCATCAAAACAAAATATGACAGCAACGAACGATTAGATGTTGATAAGGAATTGTATGATGGTACTAAAGATGATAATGCAATAGTTTTGACTTTGCAAAAAGGAATATTGGGCTATGATTACATTACAAAATTTGACGTAAAATAAACTCCATAAAACTGGAGTTTTTTTATGCGCGTCATTTTGGCTAATGCAAACGCCAAACTGGCTACAAACAACTTTATACTTCGACTGATCTTTGCATTATAATTTTAAAACAATTAAAAATGCAAAAGACAATTTTTATTACAGGAGCTTCAACAGGTTTAGGAAAATCAACAGCAAAATTATTTCAAAGCAAAGGATGGCAGGTAATTGCGACAATGCGTAATCCTGAAAAAGAAACAGAATTAAATCAATTAGAAAATGTAATTGTACTTCCGTTAGATGTTACAAATCAGGAACAAATTGATTCTGTGATTAAAAGTGTTACTGAAAAATATTCGGTTGATGTGGTGTTAAACAATGCCGGATATGGTTTAATTGGTGCTTTAGAATCTTTGGAAAATGAACAAATCGAACGCCAGATTATAACGAATTTATTTGGTGTAATCAGGGTTTCAAAGGCATTTATAGCTCATTTACGAGAGAAAAAAAGCGGTACTTTTATCAATATTACTTCGACTTTTGGGTTAATGGGTTTTCCGACTTGTTCTATTTACAGCGCTACAAAATTTGCGGTTGACGGTTTTTCTGAAAGTCTGGCGTCTGAATTAACGCAATTTGGAATTCAGGTAAAAGTAGTAGCACCGGGCGGCATGCAAACTGATTTTGCAATTCGCTCTATGGAAGTTGGTCAGCATGAAGCTTACGAAAAATTAGCGCTGGAAGTAAGCAAAGGATATAGCGCAGAAAAATTAGAGAGTTATACAAAAGCCGAAGATGTAGCTCAAATTATTTATGAAGCTGCGACTGATAATAAAAATCAGCTTCGATATATTGCCGGAAATGATGCTAATGCTTTATATAATGAACGATTGAGTTTAGGCGCCGAAACACAGGTGCAAAATATCAAATCAATGTTTACTTTTTAATTTAAGAATCAGATGAAAAATAAAGCGATAGAATTGACTACTTTTAAGCTAAATGGTTTTACAACGCAACAATTTATTGACGCTAATACTGAAATTGATGCTTTTTTAAAGCGTCAAAAAGGGTTTTGTTCCCGAACTATTTTCGAATTAAAAAAAGACGTTGTTTATGATATGCTCGTTTGGGATAATGAAGAAGACGGAACAAACGCCATGCATAAACTAATGTCAGAACTTAGTGATTCGGTTGTGCACGACATGATCGATCAAAGTACGGTAAGCTGGAATATTGCGTCAGTGGAACATTTCGTAAATTTGTGAAACAATTGTACTTCAAAAATGAAAAATCAGCCTAGAATATTTCAGTCTATATCAGAATTACATAAAGCGATGGGACAAGCAAAACCAATGCATCCGCTTATAAGTGTTTTGGATTATGGTGAAGCAATTTTTGACCCGAAGGATTTTGAACAGGGAATTATTTTAGATTTCTACAAGATATCTTTTAAAACTAATTTCTCCGGAAAACTGCGTTACGGACATGGTTTTTATGATTTTGAAGAGGGCGGAATGTCGTTTGTTGCGCCCGGACAAATTTTAAAAATGCAGGAAGAGGAAGCGGATTACAGCGGAATGTCACTAAATATTCATCCTGATTTTATTCGTCCGTATGCTTTAAGTACGAATATTAAAAAGTATGGTTTTTTTTCGTATTCGGCTGCTGAAGCTTTGTATTTATCAGATAAAGAAAAGGAAACGATTTTGGCGGTTTTTGCTAATATTCAGGACGAATTAAACCAGCGAATCGATCATTTTAGTCAGGATGTTATTATTTCGCAATTGGAACTTTTGCTTAATTACAGCAATCGTTTTTACAATCGCCAGTTTATTACCCGAAAAGCGGTTAATAATGATGTGCTTTCTAAATTGGAAAACTTACTCGAAGATTACTTTAATACCGAAAAGCCGCTGGAAAATGGTTTGCCAACCGTACAATTCGTGGCAGATGAATTACAATTATCATCACGATATTTAAGCGATTTGCTGCGTAGTGTTTCGGGACAAAACACACAACAGTTTATTCATGATAAATTGATCGAAAAGGCGAAAGAATATATTGCAAAAGGAACTTTATCTGTTTCTGAAATTGCTTATAAATTAGGTTTTGAGCATCCGCAATCGTTCAATAAACTCTTTAAGAAAAAAACGAATATTAGTCCAATTGCGTTTCAGGAATTATTCAATAAAAATTAAATTATGGCATCACTAAATTTTGAACAGCTAAAAGAACGTTCTTTAGAAATAAGAAAACGGTATCACGAGTTAGAGTTAACGCATCACGGCTGCGAATGGACTGTTGAAGAAGATGCATTGGCTTTTTTAACGGATGCAGGTTTGGTAGGCCGCAACGTAATGTCGCAACAAGGAAGATGGCCAAAAGCAAATACAGAAGAAGAACTAAAACATAAAATAGGAGAATCTATTTGGTGGCTTACCGTTTTGGCTCAAAGAATGAATATTGATATTGAAGATGTTACAGTAGAATTTTTAACTAAAACAGAAGGGTTGTTGGGTAAATAACTTAAATCGTATATATAAAAAAACCTCCAAATCATCTGATTTTGGAGGTTTTGGTTTTTTTGCGCAAAGTGAATTTTACAGATCAAATCAAAGAAAATTTGTATCTTGGAAAGGTTTTACGCAATCATAATTTCGATTGAAATAGTTTTTAAATTTGTATATAAACAACCAAAAAATCAAAACATTATGGAAGAATCAAAAAATCAATCAGACAACTCAGGTTCTGAAAAAACACCAAAAGTAACCGGAGTTGGCGGTATTTTCTTTTTTTCAGACAATCCGAAAGATACAAAAGAGTGGTATGCCAAAAATTTAGGACTTGATGTCAATGAATGGGGTTCGACTTTTGAATCCAGAAATATTCAGAATCCAGAAGAGGTAGAATTGCTGCAATGGAGTCCGTTTAAAAATGGAGATGAATATTTTTTGCCATCAAAAAAAGAGTTTATGATTAATTACCGTGTTCAGAATATTGAAGGTCTTGTAAAACAACTTAAAGAAAACGGTGTAACGGTTCTTGACGACATTTCGACTTATGATTATGGTAAATTTGTCCATATTATGGATGAAGAAGGTAATAAAATAGAACTTTGGGAACCTTAAACAGATATGATTTCAGATAATAAACTGCTATTAAGATGAACCAAAACAATTTTGAAAATGATAATCAATGGAAAAAAAAGAACTATCAGAATTAACAGATCAGGAATTGTTGCAGGAAGCAAAAAAATGAAATCAGCTGCTGTGATTAATGCTTTATTAATTGGGTTTTTGATTGGAATTGTATTTTACAGTTTCCTGAAAAGCGCCTTAGGACTTTTGACATTAATTCCTTTATTTTTTGCCTATAAATTGATCAATAATTCAAAATACAAGAATAAGGAATTGGAAGATCTTTTAAAAGAGCGAGGTTTGAAATAGGAGTTTTTGTCATTTCGACAAAGGAGAAATCGCACATGTAACTCTACAAAGATTGACGATTCTAATTGTGGAATTTCGAATGTGATTTCTCCTTCGGTCGAAATGACAAGATTGTGTTTTTTACTGTATGTCATTCCTTGGAATGACAAAGTTTGCGGGTAATTTTTTATACTTTACACCATTTGACTTATTCCACAAGAATGTGATACTAAAGCAAAATATAAAACATAAAAAAAACTCCATTATTTCTAATGGAGTTTTTTGGTGGGCGATGAGGGGTTCGAACCCCCGACCCCCTCGGTGTAAACGAGGTGCTCTGAACCAGCTGAGCTAATCGCCCTATTTTACTAGGTTGCTATCATTTTGTGATTGCGAGTGCAAATATACGCTAGTTTTTGAGTTCTGCAAAGAAATTTCATTAAAAAATCAAACTTTTTTGCTTGAGTCTTATATCTTGCTGGCTTTGAATTTATTATAAAAGTGAATTTTTTAAACTTTTTAAAATAATCTTAATCGGGTTTAGTTTAAAGGCAATTCGGCTACAACAAAAGTGCTTCCGCCAACATAAATAAAATCATTTTTGGATGCGTTTTTCTTTGCTTCCGCGAAAGCATCTTCAACAGAATTGTATTTTTCGCCAATTAAATCGTATTTTTTTGCTGCATCTTTTAATATTACGGTCGCTAAACCACGTGACGAATTGGGCCTGCAGAAATAATATTTTGCTTCTTTAGGAAAAAGCGGTAAAATAGAATCCAGGTCTTTGTCATTTACAACTCCTAAAACAATATGTAAGTTCTCAAATTTTTCTTTCTGAATTTGATTCATCACCACTGCTAAACCGTGTTTGTTGTGTGCCGTGTCACAAATTATTTTCGGATTTTCACCCAACTGCTGCCATCTTCCTTGTAAGCCGGTATTTTTTATGGTATTTAACAAACCGCTTTTTAGATTATCAACAGAAACTTTAAAATCAGTTTGTGAGTTTAAAACAACAACAACTTGCTGAACGGTTTTTTTATTATGAAATTGATAATCACCAAGTAAATCAGACGGGAAAACACCCGAGATTAAATCAGCAGCAAAATAAATTGGCGCATTATTTTCTTTGGCTTTAGCTAAAAATACGGCTTCTGTTTCTTCTGTATATTCTCCAATTACTACGGGAACATTTGGCTTAATAATTCCGGCTTTTTCACCTGCAATTGCTGTTGTTGTGTTTCCTAAAAACTGTGTATGATCCAGATCGATATTGGTTATAACCGAAATTAAGGGCGTAATAATATTGGTAGCGTCTAATCTTCCGCCCAAACCAACTTCAATAATGGCAATATCTGTTTTCTCTGCAGCAAAATAATCAAATGCCAAACCAACAGACATTTCGAAAAAACTCATGTCATTTGCTTCAAAAAAGTCTTTATGTTTGGCTACAAATTCAATAACAAAATCTTCTGAAATATCTTCGCCATTGATTTTAATTCTTTCTCTGAAATCTTTTAAATGCGGCGAAGTATACAAGCCAACTTTATAACCCGCTTCCTGCAAAACCGAAGCCAGCATATGCGATGTAGAACCTTTTCCATTAGTTCCCGCAACATGAATGCATTTTAACTGATTTTGTGGATTATCAAGATGCGCCGCAAGCAACTTAATGTTGGTTAAATCTTCTTTGTAAGCCGAAGCACCCTGAAGCTGATACATGGGCAATTGGTTAAACATCCAATTTGTTGTTTCCTGATAGTTCATTATTTTTTGGATAAAATAGTTGTGAATTGAAATAATTTCCGGTTTTTTTAGTTTAATATTACAGTGAAATTATCTTTAATGCAAAATTGAAATATTTTTTAGAATTAATTATTAAAAACAAGAATTAAAATATGTTTAGCTTCATTCAATTACAAACAGATACCATCGCAAACGCCGCATCTAACGTAGTTATCGAAAAAATTGCACCAAATACTGAAATCTCTGTTTTAGGATTTATCTTAAAGGGAGGTTTTTTCTTAATACCAATTGCCATTTTACTGTTTTATACGATTTATGTGATTTTTGAACGTTACTTATATATTAGTAAAGCTTCGAGAATCGATGCAAGATTAATGCAGGATGTTGGTGATAAGCTAAATGCCGGAAATATTGAGTTGGCGAGAACGATTGTAGAAAGAAGCAATACAGCTGCAGGAAATATTTTGAAAGAAGGAGTTTTAGTTATTGGAAGACCAATCGCTGAAATCGAATCAAATATGGACCGCGCTGCCGATATTGAAATTGGTGAAATGGAAAGACGTTTAGGTCATCTTGGACTTATTGCGGGTATTGCACCAACTCTTGGTTTTATTGGAACAATTTCGGGAGTTATTAAGATTTTCTATAGCATTTCGGTTACAGAGAATATTAGTATTGGTAATATCTCCGGAGGTTTATACGAAAAAATGATCAGTTCTGGTTCAGGACTTATCGTGGGTATTATTGCCTATAGTGCTTACCATTTACTGAACGGAAAAATTGATGATTTTGCCTTGAAAATTCAAAAACAAATACTGGAATTTGTAAACATAATTCAAAGATCGTAAGTTATGTCTATTAAAAGGAAAAGAAGATTTCATGCCGAAGTGGCGACTTCATCACTAAGTGATATTATGTTTTTCTTGCTGTTGTTTTTCTTAATTATATCAACGCTAGCAAATCCTAATGTTATTAAAATGACGTTACCAAAAGCGAAATCAAATGAAAAAACCAATAAACAATTAATCAGTTTATCGGTTACAGAAGATAAAAAATTCTATATCGACAAAGAACCTGTGGATTTCGAAAATCTGGAAACAAGTTTAATGGCAAAAATTGGAGCAGATAAACAACAAACTGTTGTCGTTAGAATTCCGTTTAATTTGCAAGTACAGGATTTAGTTGATGTATTGCAAATAGGAGTGAAGAACAATCTAAAGTTTGTAATTGCTACTAGCCCGAAGTAATTAACCGCATTTTATGTCATTGCGAGGAACGAAGGAATCTCGCGGGCTTAATCCATAAAGTACGTCGCTCTCTGAATGTGGTTGCTTCGTTCCTCACAAGGACAAATAAAAAAGGCTTTCTGAAACATTTCAGAAAGCCTTTTTTATTTGTGTTAATCAGTGAAATTCGTGTTTAATTCAAACTGAAATTATAAACAATTTTACCAACCTGTTTTGCAGCTGCATTATCATCAGGAGACCATTTTGTATTCATGGCAGCAATTTTGGCTTGTTCTAATAAACAGCTTGCTGTATTTGTTGTGCCTTTAATTCCTGGAGTTGCGCTGATTGTTTTTCCGTTTTGATCGACTGTAACTTCTACAACTACTTTTCCTTCTTCGTTACAGGTATATTTTGGTGCAGGTTTCGATAATGCTTTTCTGTTTCCTAACGAATATCCTGATCCGCCGCCGGAACCTCCGCCGCTTCCGGCTCCGTAACCGCTTCCGGTACCAATACCATTTCCTGTTCCGTTTCCTCCGCCAGTTCCGCCACCAGAACCTCCGGTTCCGTAGTAACCGTTAGAACCCAGACTTCCGTTTGCCTTTCCTTTGTTTCCTGCTGCTTTATCGTCTCCGTCTCCGCCTTTGTTTGATCCTTTTAAAATGCTGGATAAAGCATCATTTGTAGAATTCGAAACTTTTGGTTTTTGGGGTACTGGTTTTGTTTCCGGTTTTTCGACAGGAGTCGGTTTTTTAGGTTTTTCCTTTACAG
Source organism: Flavobacterium sp. N1736 (assembly GCF_025947065.1). Lineage (NCBI taxonomy): Bacteria > Pseudomonadati > Bacteroidota > Flavobacteriia > Flavobacteriales > Flavobacteriaceae > Flavobacterium > Flavobacterium sp. N1736. The sequence continues at coordinate 3,208,377 of NZ_CP109994.1, read as the reverse complement.
GAATAACGACGTCATTATCATCATCTGCTGTATTTTCCTGAGTAATTATCGCTTCGTCGGGAGTTGCTTTTGCAGGAGTTGCCTTTGCTTCGTTTTTAACATCGAGAACTTCACTTTTATAATTCGCTCCGGATCCTAAATCGCTGTCTCCAAAATTTACGGTCACGCCACCGCCACCGCCGCCTTCTGCAAGAGCTACGTTATTTTCCGGATTATATGGCGGCCAAAAACGTATAAAAAACAGTAATAGTATAATTACCGCATATATCGCTGTGGTGAGTAGTAATGATTTCTTTTTATCTGAAGAAACTGTGGAACTCATTTTGATTCTGAATTTTGAAATGTATTTAATAAAAACGTTTAAAAGTAGTAAAAATTGTTTAGAAACAATGGTTAGTATTGATTTTGTAAGCTATTGTTTTTTGCTCGCAGATTTGGCAGATTGAGCAGATTTAAATTAAAAAATTAAAAAGAAAAAAATCTGCTCAATCTGCCAAATCTGCGGGAAACTTTTACGGTAAAGTTAAAATCCTCTTAATCCAATAATCTGTGGCAAAAAAAAACGAGCTAAAAATTAATTTAGCCCGCTTAGAAATAAAGTATAAAAAAATTATACTAATTGTTTCAATGCAATCTCAAAAGCAGTTGCACTAATATTTGTTTTTGACGAATTTAAAGCGTGGGCTTTTACAATCGCATTTTTTATAGTTTCTGAAGTATCATTAAAGATTGCCTCATCTGTCATTTGCACTTTTTTCTCCATGAAATAAGCAAAAACTCTCGCCATTCCGCAGTTTGAAATAAAATCAGGAATCAAACTTACTTTATGATCTACTTCTTCCATAATAGATCCGAAGAAAATTTCTTTGTCTGCAAAAGGAACATTCGCCCCGCATGAAATCACTTCTAATCCGTTTGAAATTAAACTGTCAATTTGAGTTTGTTGTACTAATCTTGAAGCGGCACAAGGAGTGAAAATTTCAGCACCAATTGTCCATATTTTTGAATTGATTTCCTCAAACGGAATCATATTGTCGGCAACCAATTTATTTCCGTCTTTATTTAAGAACAACGTTCTGATTTCTTCAAATGAAAAACCTTCTTCTTTAATCAAACCTCCGTCGCGATCAATAATTCCAATTACTTTTGCACCCATTTCTGCTAAATAAAAAGCAGCAGCAGAACCTACGTTTCCAAATCCCTGAACGATTGCTTTTTTGCCTTTAATTTCTCCGCCGTAAGTAGCATAGAAATGACGAACTGCTTCGGCAACACCGTAACCGGTAATCATATCAGCAACAGTATATTTGCGGGTTACATCCGGTGAAAATTTAGGATTTTCGATTACCTTAATTACACCTTGACGTAATTGTCCAATTCTATTGATTTTATCTGCTTCGGTTGGTTTAAAATGTCCGTTAAAAACACCTTCCTGCGGATGCCAAACGCCACACTCTTCGGTCATTGGGATAACTTCGTGAATTTCATCGACATTTAAATCACCACCGGTTCCGTAATAACTTTTTAATAAAGGTGAAACCGCTTTGTACCAACGTTGCAAAACACCTTTTTTACGAGGATCATTCGGGTCAAAATTAATTCCGGATTTAGCACCGCCAATTGCAGGACCTGAAACGGAGAATTTTACTTCCATTGTTTTTGCCAATGATAAAACTTCGTTCATATCCAAGCCTTTTCTCATTCTTGTTCCACCTCCTGCGGCTCCTCCACGAAGTGAATTAATTACTGTCCAACCTTCAGCTTCTGTTTCAGAATCTTTCCAGTTAAAAACAATTTCAGGTTCTTTATTTTCAAATTGCTGTAATAAATCTTTCATTTTGTTAAGATATGTTTATTTTGTGTAAAAGTATAAAATAGAATAATGCGAATAATGTATTTTACGTCAATTTTCTTCAATAAAAAAATAAAGCCGAAAACGTAATAGTTTTCGGCTTTAAAATGTATAAGGAAATCAGGAAATTTATTGTCCTAATAAATGTTTTTTCAATGTGTCGTCAACCGGTTTGTCAGATAACCAGATTCCGAATAATGCTTTTTTGAAATCAAATCCCGGTATTTTTCCTTTTGGAACATCATTTTTAATTACGTTGATCGTTTGGTCAAAAGGGTTGTATGCCAAAATAAACACATCTTTTTCTGTGATAGGATCACTTAATAACTTTTTAAAATCTTCAATTCTCGGTCTTAATTCTTCCAAATTACTTCCCGCTGATTTTTCAAAACCTGCATTCATTGCTTTCGTTAATTTGTTTGAAGAAACCATAGATGATGTGATTTCAATTCGAATCGCCATTTCAGTATTGCTGTCAATAATGAATTTCGGATCCTGGCTTAATTGAGATAAATATAAAGCCTGAACATAAACTTCTAACCACATTTTAGATCTTCCGCCGGCGCCGTTAAGTTGTAAAGTTTTGTTTTGAAATTCAATTTTTCTTGGTACAGTAACGCCGTTTACCTCAAGGTGAGTTTGTGCAGAAACTGTTGAAAATTGAAAGCTTAAAATGAATGTAAATAATAGTAAAATCTTTTTCATACTCTATCGATTGTTTATTTTTTTTTAGGCAAAATTAATGTTAATTTTTTGATTTTTTAACACATTAAAAATATTTTTTCTTTTGTAGTGTATTCATAATCAAATTAGTAAGACTTGTTTTACGTACATATACGTGGTTTTGATGCTTTTGGTTTTTTTGAAATTGTTATTGTGTAAAGCTTTAGAATTAATGTTTTTTTATCACTAGCTTAATTCTTAAATTTTAAAGAAAATGTTGTAAAATTGATGTTATCAAGTGTATTATTCAATATAATCACGAAAACGTTATCGTGATCCTTGCTAATTTCTTAAAATTATATGCACGCATTGTTAATTCGACTTTAAAAATTATCTTTGGAAGCCTTTATTCGGGTACACAAAAAGCAATTCAAAAAACACAAAAAACCATTGCCTAAATCAAATATTTTGAAAATTTGGTTTGTCAAAAACAAAAAATAAAAGAACTATGGATTTCAATCTTACCGAAGAACATTTAATGATTCAACAAGCTGCGAGAGATTTTGCCCAAAACGAATTGTTGCCGGGTGTTATCGAACGCGACGAAAAACAAATTTTTCCAACAGAACAGGTAAAAAAAATGGGACAACTAGGCTTCATGGGAATGATGGTTGATCCTAAATACGGCGGAAGCGGCTTAGATGCTATTTCGTACGTGATTGCTATGGAGGAAATTTCTAAAGTTGATGCTTCGGCTTCTGTAGTAATGTCTGTAAATAACTCATTAGTTTGTTGGGGTTTACAGGAATTTGGAACGGAGGAACAAAAACAAAAATATTTACCGGGTCTGGCATCCGGTGAAATTCACGGCGCATTTTGTTTAAGTGAGCCGGAAGCCGGAAGTGATGCTACTTCTCAAAAAACGACTGCTATTGATATGGGAGATCATTATTTGGTAAACGGTACAAAAAACTGGATTACGAACGGAAACACAGCATCGGTTTATTTGGTAATCGCTCAAACGCATCCTGAAAAGAAACATAAAGGAATCAATGCTTTGATTATGACGAAAGATATGCCTGGTTTTTCTGTTGGTCCTAAAGAACAAAAAATGGGAATTCGTGGTTCTGATACACACTCTTTAATGTTTAGTGATGTAAAGGTTCCTAAAGAAAACAGAATTGGAGAAGATGGTTTCGGGTTTAAGTTTGCAATGAAAACTCTTGCCGGCGGTCGTATTGGGATTGCTTCTCAGGCTTTAGGAATTGCTTCCGGAGCTTATGAATTAGCTTTGAAATATTCGAAAGAAAGAAAAGCTTTTGGAACTGAAATCTGCAATCATCAGGCAATTGCGTTTAAATTGGCAGATATGGCTGTAAATATCGAAGCGGCACGTCATTTATGCATGAAAGCGGCATGGGATAAAGACCAGAATAAAAACTATGATGTGAGTGGTGCAATGGCAAAATTATTTGCTTCGCAAGTTGCTATGGATACTGCTGTTGAAGCGGTTCAGATTCACGGTGGAAATGGTTACGTAAAAGAATATCATGTTGAGCGTTTTATGCGTGATGCAAAAATTACTCAGATTTATGAAGGAACTTCAGAAATTCAGAAAATCGTAATTTCAAGATCCGTAATTGCGGGATAAATTCTCTCAAAATAAAATATTAAAACCCTTTCAGGCAAGTGCTTCGAAAGGGTTTTTTGTTTGTTTTTTAAATTTAGCTACATTTACAGAAAGCATTTTTTTATGTACGAAGATTTAAAATATTGGTATTTGCGGGATCATAAACTGTTTAGAACGTTGAGTTTTTCTCAAATTAAACAATTGTGTATTATTACCGGTTTTAAAAAAGCATCAAAAGGCGAAATTATTTATTTCTCCTCTTCGGATGTTCCCCGTATATTTTTACTTAAAAAAGGAAATATTAAAATCGTTGCTATTGATGATGATGGTAATGAAACGATAAAAGATATTATTCAGAAAGGGGATTTGTTTGGCGAACTGACTTTAGAAACCGATGATAAAGTCGAAGAATATGCTAAAGTGCTTTCTGATGATGTGGCAATCTGCAGTTTTTTAATGTCTGATTTTGAAGATTTATTGTTAAGAAATCCATCATTAGCACTTTCTTATACCAAATTTGTGGGTTTGAAAATGAAGCGTATTAAAAACAGTTATTCTAATTTAATTTCTAAAGATGCAAAAACCAGATTGTATCAATTTTTAAAAGACTGGGCCGAAAATGAAGGTGTGAGAAAAGGAAATATGGTGGCAATAGAAAATTATCTGACTCAAAATGATATTGCCCAAATCATTTGTACTTCAAGACAAACCGCCACTCAATTACTAAATGAAATGGAAAATAATGACCTTTTGCATTACAGCAGAAGCGAGATTGTTATTAAGGATATTACCAAATTATAATTATTTTAGGCTAAGTGTAAATTAGCCGACATTTTGTTTTTTCATAGCGAAGTAGTTTTACATTATCAAAATGATAAAATTTAAAACTATGAAAAAAGTACTCTTTATGCTTTTTGCAACACTAAGTTTTGCTGCAAATGCCCAAACCGAACTCCCTAAATCTGCGACTGACATTGCTCCTTTATTAATAGGAGAGAAAATTCCGGATATTACTTTAAAGACATCTGATAATAAAGATGCAAAAATCTCTGATTTACTTAAAAACAAAAAGACTGTTTTAGTTTTTTATCGCGGCGGCTGGTGTCCGTATTGCAATATGCATTTGGCAGCCTTGGCTGAAGCCGAAAAACAAATTCTTGATTTGGGTTATCAAATTATAGCCATAAGTCCTGATACTCCCGAAAATTTAAAAATTACAGCAGAAAAAGATAAGGTAAAATACATATTGCTTTCTGACTCAAAAGGTGATTTGATAAAAGCAGCAGGAATTGCTTATGAAGCTCCGGAAAACTATAAATCAGTAATTAACGTACATTCTAATGGAATGGATAGGAGTTTTTTACCTGTTCCTTCTGTTTTTGTTGTAAATGCTGAGAGTGATATTTTGTTCGAATATATTTCGCCTGATTTTAAACATCGGATTTCATCTGAATTATTGATTGCTGTATTAAAAAATTTAAAATAAACTAAGATGAAAAAGTTCACATTACTCGTATTATTATTTGTTTCAGTAGTTTCATTTGCTCAAAATGATTCAAAACGTATCGCTCAATATAATTTAGAAAATAAAATTGCCATTCTGGGTTACGATCCTGTTGCTTATTTCATTCAGGGAAAACCTTTAAAAGGTAAAAAAGAAATATCGGTGTCTTATCAGGGCGTGATTTATAATTTTTCATCGAACGAAAATAAAGAGGCATTTTTAAAAAATCCTTCAAAATACGAACCTCAATATGGCGGCTGGTGTGCTTATGCAATGGGAAGCGCGGGTGAAAAAGTGGAGATAAACCCAGAGACTTTTAAAATTATTGACGGAAAACTCTATTTGTTTTACAACGCTTATTTTAATAATACTTTGAAAAGCTGGAATAAAGACGAGAATAATTTAAAATCGAAAGCAAATACGAACTGGAAGAAATTCTATAAATGAAAACTGGTATGAAAAGGAAAAAAATAGTTTGGCTTTTACGAATAGTTGCTGCCGTTATTTTATTGCAGACACTGGTTTTTAAATTTAGCGGAGCAGAAGAAAGTATTTATATTTTTTCGAAATTAGGAATGGAACCTTACGGCAGAATTGGTTCCGGAATTGCCGAGTTGATTGCAGCTATTTTAATTTTAATGCCCAAAACAACCTGGATGGGCGCTGTATTAGGAAGCGGAATAATGATTGGTGCTGTTTTTTCGCATTTGTTTGTTTTAGGAATAGCTGTTCAAGGCGACGGAGGATTACTTTTTGTTCTGGCAATAATTGTATTAGTATGCTGTCTGGAACTCATTAATCTGGATCGGAATAAGATTTTTAACCTTTTAAAAGCAAAATAATTATGTTGATAAAATCGATACATCGCAGTTTAGATGACTTAATTAGTTTATTAGGTCAGCTTTCAGATCAGGATTATGCAAAACCATGCGACGCATTAAGCGGTTCGACTATAGGCGAACATACTCGTCATATTCTTGAAATGTTTCAATGTCTTGAAAAAAGTTATGATTCAGCAATTTTGAATTATGACAATCGCGAGAGAAATAATCGTATTCAAACCGAAACTCATTATGCAAAACAATGCATTTTTGAAATAAAGGAAGATTTAAAAAGCGAGAATAAAATAATGTATCTGGAACAATTTATTGACGGATTGACAATGCGAATTCAAACAAACTATTATAGAGAATTGCTTTATAATCTGGAACATTGCATTCATCATCAGGCGTTAATAAAAGTGGCAGTTTTGCAATATGGAAATGTTTTGCTTCATGAAAATTTTGGTATTGCACGCTCTACAATCGAATACAGAAAACAATGTGCACAGTAAGTTTTATAAATAATAATGGGGTTGTAATTATGACGTCAAATCGTGATGAAAAAGTAATTCGTCCGGCTGCGATTGCACCAAAGAATTACAATCAAAACGGAAAAAATGTTATTTATCCCAAAGATCCAAAAGCTGGAGGAACGTGGTTTGCAGTTGATGCAAACGGAACTGTTTTGGTGCTTTTAAACGGAGGATTGGTCAAACACGAAGTAAAACCGTCTTATAGAAAAAGCCGCGGATTAATTGCTTTAGAAATTATTTATGCCGATTCTCCGAAGGATTTTTGGATTGAAATTAATCTTGAAAATATTGAACCATTTACGTTGGTTTTGTATCAGAATAAAGAATTATACGAACTTGTCTGGGATGGTTCTGAAAAGAAAACGATACTATTAGATGAAACAAAAAATCATATTTGGTCTTCTGTCACATTGTATTCCGATGAAATCAGGAAAAAAAGGTCAGATTGGTTTGCTTGTTTTTTAAAGGATAAAGATAAAATTTCGGCTCCCGATATGTTTGGTTTTCATCGAAATACAGAAGGAAACGATACTCAAAACGGTTTAATTATTAACAGAGAAAATGCCTTAAAAACATTGAGTATTACGCAAGTTACAATAGAACAAAATAAAGGTGTTATGCGCTATTATGATTTGATAAAAACACAAGAGTATTCAACCGCATTTATTAGTATTTAAGAAAGGGAATCATGAAACTATTTTTTCATAAAATAACAAATTGGGAGTATTGGCCATTTCAGGTTTTATACATACCTATCTATTTTTTGTGGGCGTATTATGCCATAAAAGCACGATCTATTTTTTTCTTTAATGCATCAAATCCAAAAATTAAAAACGGCGGTTTTATGATGGAAAGCAAAAAACAGATTTACGATTTGCTTCCCAAAAAATATTATCCCAAAACAATTTTGATTCGGGAAAATACAGATCTGAAAAATATAGTAGAAACGGTTGTCGAAAAAGGAATTTATTTTCCATTAATAGCAAAACCTGATATTGGTTTAAGGGGTTCCGGTGTAAAAAAAATCAAAACAGTTTCTGAATTAAAGGAATATGCAGAAAAAGCAAATTTTGATTTTTTACTGCAGGATTTAATTCCGTTTAAAAACGAAGTTGGTGTTTTTTATGTACGTCATCCACATCAAAAAAACGGAAAAATTACCGGAATTGTCTCAAAAGAATTTTTGATTGTAAAGGGCGATGGCATTTCAACAATTGAAAAACTGATTCATCAAACGCCAAGATTTCAATTGCAATTTGAAACATTAAAAGAGGAATACGGAGATCAATTGGGCAGAATTTTGCAAAAAGACGAAAGTGTAAATTTAGTTCCGTTTGGCAATCATGCCCGTGGCGCAAAATTCCTGGATGGCAGTGATTTAATTACACCAAAATTAACGGCGATGATCAATGAAATTGCAGTTCAGATTCCGGAATTCTATTTTGGAAGGTTCGATATTATGTATAATACTTTTGAAGAATTAGAAAATGGCGAGAATTTTTTAATTGTAGAACTTAATGGCGCTGCCAGCGAACCCACACATATCTACGACCCTAAACATTCTGTTTGGTTTGCCTGGAAAGAACTTGCCAGACATATTACATATATGTATGAAATAAGTGTTGTGAATCATAAAATGGGAGTTCCGTACTTAGATTATAAAGTTGGAATGCGGGAATACAAACTGCATCTCGCCCAGAATAATAAAATTATAAATTTTTGAAAATGAAGAGAATAAAAAATATCTCTGTTGGTTTTCTGGTGAGTTTCATTGGTTCAATTCCGCTTGGATATTTAAATTTGGCAGGATTAGAAATTTATTCAAAATCAGGGCTGCAAAATTTAGTTCTCTATTTGTTTGGTGTTGTTTCCGTTGAAACTTTCGTTATTTATTTCACGTTACTTTTTGCACAACGACTTATAAACAATAAAAAATTAATGAAGATTATTGATTTTTTTGCCGTTGGTTTTATGTTCGTTCTGGCGTATTTATTTTATTCAAACTCCAATCATTCAATGACTTCAAATAGTCATATCAATCAATTTTTAATGTATTCGCCATTTGTAATTGGTGTCATTTTAAATTGTTTTAATTTTTTACAGCTGCCATTCTGGACGAGTTGGAATCTATATTTAGTTAACGGAAAGTATATTACAACCGAAAAAAAGCTAAAATATTATTATATTGCAGGAACTTTGATAGGTGTTTTTTTAGGAATGTTGAGCCTGATTCTAACATTGCAAATCGTTTTTGAGAAAACAAATTCATTTTCAAAGTATTTGATGCCTGTTTTTATTCCGTTATTTTTTGTTTTTTTAGGAAGTATTCAGGTGTTTAAAGTGTATAAAAAATATTTTAAATCATCTGCTTTAGGGATTTAGGCTCTAAAGCTAAATATCTTTCATCCATGAAAAAACTATACTTTTTTCTTCCATTTGTTTTATTTGCATGTAAATCGAATACATCGACAGTAAGCAATACATCTTCCAAATCAGATTTTAAACCTGCAGAGATTAGTTATAAAGTGAAGGAAACAGAAGTTTCGGATTTCTTAAAATATCTTTCTTCAGATGAACTGGAAGGCCGTGAAACCGGAACTAAAGGAATTGAAAAAGCAGCTGAATTTTTAGAAGACTTTTTAAAGAAGAACAATGTAAAACCTTATTTTAAAACATATCGTGATACATTAACCAATTTTAAATCTCCGGCTTTTAATATCGTTGGCGTTATTGAAGGAACAGATCCTGTACTTAAAAAAGAGTTTGTGGTTTTAAGTGCACATTATGATCATATTGGTTTAGAGAAAAAAAAGCAGGACGATATTATTAATAATGGTGCCAATGATGATGCTTCGGGCGTGACGGCGGTTGCACAAATGGCAAAATATTTTAGCGAAACAAAATCGAATAAAAGAAGTATTCTGATTGTGTTTTTTGCAGGAGAAGAAAAAGGATTATTAGGATCTAAAAGTTTAGTTCAGAAACTTAAAGCGCAGGACTTTAATTTATATGCGCAATTAAATATCGAAATGATTGGTGTGCCAATGAAACGTGATTATCTGGCTTATATAACTGGTTTTGATAAATCGAACATGGCGGAGAAAATAAATCAGTATACAGGAAAAAATACAATTGGGTTTTTACCAAAAGAAGCCGAATATAAATTGTTTTACAGATCTGATAATTATTCATTTTATGAAGCTTTCAAAAAACCATGTCAATCGATAAGTACTTTCGATTTTGAAAATTTTGAATTCTATCATCACGTTTCAGATGAATTTAAAGTAATGGATATTCCGCACATAACTGCTTTTGTACAAGAATTTTTGCCGGCTGTAACTCAAATTACAGATACCCCAACACAAGAAATTACGATGAAATAATAACGGTTCTTTTTGTTGGATTTGTTTATTTTTGCTTCATGAAAAATATTATTGTTACAGGAACCAGTAGAGGAATTGGTTACGAATTAGCGTTGCAATTTGCAAATGCCGGTCATCAGGTTTTGGCCATTTCCAGAAATATACCAAAAGTACTTTTAGAGCATCAAAATATAACGTGTCTTTCAGTTGATTTGGCAAATAAATCGGCTTTGGGAGTTGTAGATGATTTTCTTTCTTCAACATGGAAAAAGGTTGATGCCGTAGTTCATAATGCGGGCGCTTTGTTATTAAAACCTTTCGCAGAAACTACTCAGGCTGATTTTGAAAGTATTTATAAAGTCAATGTTTTTGCAGTGGCAAATCTTACCAGAATTTGTTTGCCGTATCTTCAAAAAGGCAGTCATGTGGTTACAATAAGTTCTATTGGCGGTGTAAGAGGAAGTCTTAAATTTGCCGGATTAGCAGCTTACAGTTCTAGTAAAGGCGCTGTAATTACTTTATCAGAATTACTGGCAGAAGAATATAAAGAACAGGGAATTTCGTTTAATGTTTTGGCTCTGGGTTCTGTTCAGACAGAGATGTTAAATGAAGCTTTTCCGGGATATCAGGCACCAATTTCTGCAGAAGGAATGGCAACTTATATTTATGATTTTACGCTTAACGGAAATAAATACTTTAACGGAAAAGTATTGGAAGTTTCTTCGACAAATCCGTAATTATCTTAAAAAACTAACCCCAAATTAATCAATCTGAATTTATGAAAAAAAGAATTTTAATTCTTGTAGTTGCACTTTTTACTGTCTTTTCTAATCAAAAGCTTTCTGCTCAGTCTTATAAATCAGAAACGTTAAGTTTTTACAATTTTGTTTTTCCGGAAAATTATATTCCTGCGGGTTACAATACGTATGGCGTTAAAATAAATCTTTCTGAGAATCCAATACTAATATTGGTCGATGGAGAAAAAAAAGGAACTCGCGAGCGACTTTCTTACAACGAATTTTTTAGAGAAGAATATTTAATCAGACCTCTTGCGGGCACATCAACAGAGTCAAACTATCAGGGAACTCATATTTCATGTATTGCTGATTTAAATTACAGAACTCAGCAATTAAAAGCTGAAGATCATCTTATTGTCGATGTTTACATTAATAATGTAGCATACGAGGGAGAGATAACGGAGAGTAAAAGTGATACACCATTTTCGTATGAAACCTATTATAAGTTTGATGTTGTTTATAAATTAAGAAATAGTTTGAACGACAATGTAATCATGGAGAAAACTTTTAAAGTTAAAGAGCGATTACTTGGTTCCGGAAGTTTTGAAGGTTACCAGGCCAATTTTAAAACAAAATCGGAAGCGATAACTTATCTAACTGCGAATCTTGATAAGAATTTAATTTATAACGCACTTATAGATAATATTCAGAAAAACATGAAAAGCCGCGTGATGTCCTGGATTGGTGTTCCTTATTATGAGGATAGTTATTATTTTTCAAGAATTTCCAAAGAGGACAAAAATCCGTTATTTCTAAAATTAAATCAAGATGTAGATGCTATTGAAAGTTGGTCTAAAAGCAAATCTAGTCCTGTAACGGATGACGAACTTTTAAACAGCAATGCTGAATTTGTAAAGAATAATAATTTGGTAATTACTGATAATTCAAAAGATTTTCAGGATGAAACAGGTTTAAAGAACTACAATAATTTTAAAAACAAGAAAAAGATTCTATGCGACTTTATTCTAAAAATGGATGGATATGCTAAACAATTAGATGCGAATGATAAAGGGCAGAAAGCTGCTATCTGGGCTTGTTATGTAAATATTGCTTCAAGTTTTGAGGTTTTAAATAATTATAAAAGCAGTTTAGAATATATTCAAAAAGCACGTGCTTTAGATTATCAGGAAAATAAACTAAAGTATATGGAGACTGATGTAACAAAAAGACAGGCAAAGAGAAATGTTTTTGCTGATGCAAATGGAGAAGTTAAAAAAGATGTAAATAGCAATTACCTGAAGTATTTAAATTTGTAAATAATTTATTTTTTTTGAATTAATTAAAGAACACAGTCTTGAGCGAAACGTTAGCTAAATATTTACCGGAACATGCTGTAAAGCCTGCTTTTGAATTGATTGTTGCCAATCAGGTTCATCTTAAAATTGTTAATGAACGCCAGACGCGTCATGGCGATTACAGGAGGGGACATACCGGTAAACATGAAATCACGGTAAATTCGAGTTTAAATAAATATCGTTTTTTGATTACGCTGATTCATGAAATTGCACATTTGGTCGCTTTTGAAAAGTTTGGTCGAAATATAAAACCACACGGTGACGAATGGAAATTTACGTTCCAGCGTTTGATGGTTCCCTTTATTCGTCCGGAGATTTTTCCGGGACAATTATTGCCGTTGCTAGCACGTCATTTTAAGAACCCAACCGCAAGCAGCGATACCGATACCACTTTGTCTTTGGCTTTAAAGCAATATGATAAGGAAAACGATAAAAACTACATATTTGAGATTCCGTACGGAAGTGTTTTCAGAATTAAAAACGGTAAAATATTCAAGAAACTTGCAGTAAGAACAAAGCGTTTTGAATGTATCGAAATAAGTTCAGGAAGAACCTATCTTTTTAATCCAAATGCCGAAGTAGAACTTTTACCGGGGAATTATTAAAATAAAAATTTGAATAGCAAAAATCCAAATTCCAATGCTAAGCAATTTGGGATTTGGATTTTTCTTTGTATTCCATTAATAGATATTAGATTCATTATGATAAAAAAACTACTTAACATTATTTTTGTTTTAGCACTTTCAAATTCAATTTCCGGACAACAAACGGACGGAGAATTGCATAAAAAACCAAATCCAATTATTTATGCCGAATTATTTGGAGGTTTTTCGCAAATGAATCATTTTGGTTTTTCGAGTGGCGCCGAATTGAATTATCAATATAAAAAAAGTCTTTTTAGTTTAAGATACGCTAATGCAACGGGATATATCTCAAATGACATTAATCCTTTTTTCCCAGTTCCAAGTTATTATATATCTGAAGATAATTCTGAATATGCTTTGTTGTACGGCAGAAGATGGATGTCTGACCGACGTTCTGTTAGTATTTCTGCAGGAATAAGTTGTAATAATCTGGATTCAAGAAGAAGGTTTGTTGATGAGGAAGCAGAAACTTACGGTTATAACCAAAATTATGAAACCTTTTACGGTGTTCCTTTTGAGGTTAATTATAAATGGTTTTACAAGAAAAAACGATCTAAATTAATTTACAATGCTTTGATACCGAGTATTGGTGCAAAACTTTTTGGCAACATTTCTAAAAATAGTTATATAGGAGTAGGGTTGTCGATTGGGTTTGGATTTTCTAAGGAATATTAGAATAAAAAATAAAAATGCCAAAAAATAAAAAATCCAAATTCCAACTGTAAAAGTATTGGGATTTGGATTTTTTTATGAGATTTTCAAGAAAATTTTATCCTTCTCTCAAATACGCTTCTCTTACTTTTTTAAACAGATTTGAAGAGTAAACAAACTTTACAATATCTTTATTGTCGGTTCTAAAAATTTCTTCTTTAGTTCCCTGCCACGCTTTTAGTCCTTTTTTTAGGAATACGATATTCTCACCAATTTCCATTACCGAGTTCATATCGTGTGTGTTAATTACAGTTGTAATATTGTATTCTTCGGTAATTTCCTTAATCAGGTTATCAATCAAAGTTGAGGTATTTGGATCTAAACCTGAGTTAGGTTCATCACAAAATAAATATTTAGGATTATTTACAATCGCGCGGGCAATTGCCACACGTTTTTGCATACCTCCTGAAATCTCTGATGGTAATTTTTTATGCGCATCAACCAAGTTTACCCTTTCTAGAACAAAATCGACACGTTCTTGTATTTTAGCTTTATTGTCGCTGGTAAACATCTTTAAAGGGAAAGCAACATTTTCCTGAACAGTCATCGAATCAAATAAAGCACTTCCTTGAAAAACCATTCCAATTTCAGTTCTTAATTCTCTTTTTTCATCCGGATTTAAGTCAGAATATACACGTCCGTCAAATTCAATAGTTCCTGCATCAGGCGTATGAATACCTAATAAACTTTTTAACAGAACCGTTTTTCCCGATCCACTTTGTCCAATAATTAAGTTGGTTTTTCCAGTTTCAAAAACTGTCGAAATCCCTTTTAGAACTTTACTATCTCCAAATGATTTTTCTAAATTTTTTACTTCTATCATGATCCCAGTAACAATTGTGTTAGTATATAATTAAAAAGAATGATCGAAACAGATGTCCAAACAAACGATACGGTACTTGCTTTTCCTACTTCTAAAGCTCCGCCTTTCATATAATAACCATGAAATGACGGAATTGTTGCCAATAACATCGCGAAGATTAAAGTTTTGATAAAAGCATATACGATATGAAACGGAATAAATTCCATTTGTGCTCCATTTATGAATTCAACACTTGTGGTAAAACCTCCGTAAACACCGGCAAGCCAACCTCCAAAAATCCCTAAAAACATACTGATTCCAATAACAAAAGGATATAAAAGTAATGCGATTATTTTAGGAAAAACCAAGTAGTTAAGTGAGTTTACACCCATAACTTCTAAGGCGTCAATTTGTTCTGTAACGCGCATTGTACCAATACTTGAAGTAATAAATGATCCCATTTTTCCCGCCATAATAACCGAGATAAAAGTAGGAGCAAACTCCAAAATTACAGATTGACGTGTGGCAAAACCAATTAAATATTTGGGAATTAACGGATTAGTTAAGTTCAATGCCGTCTGGATGGCAACAACTCCTCCTACGAAGAAAGAGATAAAGCAAACGATACCAAGTGAGTCAATAATTAAATCATCGATTTCTTTGAAAATTAAATTTCTCATTACAGGCCATTTGGTCTGTTTATTAAAAATTTCTTTCAGCATTAAAAAATATCTTCCTATTTGAGATAAGTAACGTATTAGCATCATAAGTTTACAAATATTGGCTAAATTAAGGATTAGTTTACAGTTTACAGTTTCAGTTTGCAGTTTTTTAAGTTTAAAAACTAGAAAAGCTTCTCTTTCATTTTTTGTAAACGATAATTTCTTATAAATTTAGCTTGTTCGGGGGTAACCAATAAAGGAGTTTTAGCTTTTTTAGCTTTCAAGAATCCTTTAATATAATCAAAAAATAAGAATGGTTTTTTCTTCATCATCGCCAGCTTTGCCGATGCAATTGATGTTATTAAAAAGCCGTAGCCCAAAGTATAAAAGGCTTCTCCTTGTTTATAACGCGCTGTTTTGTTATAATTTGCACCAGTTGGTTTAAGATGTTTTACGTGTAACGAAGCATCTGTAACTATTTTCCAGTCGTAATATTTACAAAGCAATTCGTCTACAGTATCCCAGCCCATTGCGGGTTTTAAACCTCCAATTTGCAGGAAAGTTTCTTTTCTGTACGCTTTCAATGCACCGCGAATATGATCTTTATCTGTCAGGTTTTCTAAAACCCAATCGCCATTTTTTTCAATGTAGCAAAATCCTCCTGCCATTCCAATTTTTGGATCAGATTGAAAATGAGATATGATTGTTTCAAAATAATTTGGTGGAAAAATTAAGTCGCCGTCTATTTTTACAATAATATCATATTCAGCATCTAAAGTTTCAAAACCTTTCTGAAAAGCCTGAATCACTTTGCTTCCAGGCATATGAATAGCGTCTGAAGTTTTATTTACAACTGAAATAAACGTATTTTCCTTTGCAAAACCCAACACAATTTCTTCTGTTTTATCTGTTGAATTGTCATTTACAACAACAATTTTTGAAGGTAAAACTGTTTGTGAAACTAAAGACTGTAAGGTCAGACCAATTAAATCCTGTTCGTTATGCGCGGGAATGACGATGTAATATTTCATAAAATAATTATTAATTGTAAATTATTAATTATGAATTTTTTCTGCCACAACGATATAATATCTTGGAGTGAAATATCTTAATAATGGTCTGAACCCAAACTTTTTTACCGGATGTGTAAATTTTTGACGATCGGTTATTTTCCAGCCTGTTTTTTCTAAAAGCCAGTCTAATTGCCAATCTTCAAATTCATGGTAATGTCTGTCCCACATATCTGTTTTTGAACGATATGCCGGCGAAAACCATAAACGTAACGGAATTGAAATTAGCAATTTATCACATTTTACGTTTTCCAGAATTGTGTACGGATTTAGCAAGTGTTCGAAAATTTCAAACGCAGTAAAAACAGTATAATCTTCGGTTTGTAGCGCCGTTTGATCGTTGTCTAAATCTTCTCCTTTTGTGTTTTTTACGGTATAACCGTTTTCTTCCATTATTTTAGAAAATGGATTTGGTACACCAAAATCAAAAATAGTTTCTGATGTATTAACGTGTTTTTGTAAAAACTCTAATGTAAGTTTGAATCTTTTATTTGGAAACGTTTTTTCGTACATAGTCGTTGCGAGGAACGAAAGAATCTCTCGTTCTTGGTTTTATAATTAGGTCGCAAATATACTAAAAAGTCCGCATTTTAAAATGCGGACTTTTTTTTTAGTTTACAGTATTCAGTCGCAGTGATCAGTTTACAATCTATAGAACTGCGACTGAATACTGCGACTTTAAACTGAGAACTGCGACTGAAAACTAATATCTGTATACAAATGCGTTAACGTTCATTCCTGCTCCTACAGAGGCAAAAATAACAACATCGCCTTTGTTAATTTCGTGATTTTCCAGTTTTCCCTGTATCAAAAGATCGTATAAAGTTGGTACAGTTGCAACGCTTGAGTTTCCTAAATCATGAATACTCATTGGCATAATGTTTTCCGGTGCAGTTTTGTCGTAAAGCTTGTAGAAACGTGCGATAATTGCTTCGTCCATTTTTTCGTTTGCCTGATGAATTAAGATCTTTTTTACCTCATCAATTCCGATTCCGCTTTTATCTAAACAGTTTTTCATGGCGCATGGAACCTGGCTTAAAGCAAATTCGTAGATTTTACGGCCGTACATTTTAATGTATTTAATATCCGGATCTAAATCTGGATTATATGATTTTCCGAAGTATAAAAAGTTGGCTTCATCATTGGCAAAAGTAGCACTTTCGTACGATAATAATCCGGCTTCATCATCAGAAGCTTCTAAAATTGAAGCTCCGGCTCCATCAGAATATATCATAGAATCACGATCATGATCATCTACAACCCTTGATAAGGTTTCGGCACCAATTACCAAAACACGTTTTGCCATTCCGGATTTAATGAATGCATTGGCTTGCAAAACACCTTCAATCCAGCCCGGACATCCAAAAAGAATATCGTAAGCAACACATTTAGGATTTTTAATGTCTAATTTATTTTTAACACGTGTTGCTAAACTAGGTAGAATATCTGATTGATTTGTTCCAGTTTTTACATCACCAAAATTGTGTGCAAAAATGATGTAATCTAAAGTTTCACGGTCGATATTAGCATTTTCAAGTGCTTTTTCGGCTGCAAAATAGGCTAAATCCGATGATGTATGGTGATCTTCGGCATAACGGCGATTTTCAATTCCGGTTATACCTTTGAACTTATTAATGACAACTTCATTCGGATAACCAAAAGGAGTTCCGTCTTCATTCAAAAAAACATGCTTGTCAAAGTCAGTATTCTTAACTTCTTTATTAGGAATATAGCTCCCGATACCTATAATTTTTATTTTCATTATTCCTTAATTATCCAATAAATTTAGGGCTAAATTATAAATAAAATTATGATAACTATCATAAAAAATACTATGCATGCATATAATTATCAAATAGTAATTTTTTTCTGAATATATTGTTTATTTTCTAATGATTTTATGATTTTACCAAGATTTCAAACGTTTGCGATTTGTTTTTGGACTTATTTTTATTTTGCATAATTTTCAAATTCATTTTTGATTTGTTACAAATGAAACGGAAGATTAGAAAAGTGTTGAAAATGAAAAGTGGAAGGTTTTAAAAAAGTTTCAAGTTTCAAGTTTCAAGTTTCAGGTTTCACGTTATATTGGAACATGAAACTTGAAACCTGAAACAAAAAACAATTAAATAAAAAACCCGACAGGTTTTAAAACCTGTCGGGTTTGGAATAGTATTTAAAAGAAAATTTATTTCTTAGTTTTCCATGTAAGCTTCGATAGGAGCACAGCTGCAAACTAAGTTTCTGTCACCGTAAGCGTCATCTACACGACGAACTGATGGCCAAAATTTATTTTCAGCGATGTATTCTAATGGGTAAGCCGCTTTTTCTCTGGTATAAGGAAAATTCCAAGTATCTGTAGTTAACATTGCCAATGTGTGAGGTGCATTTTTTAATACATTATTTTTATCATCGGCTGTTGCAGCTTCAATTTCTTTTCTGATAGAAATCATTGCATCACAAAAACGATCTAACTCTGCTAAATCTTCAGATTCAGTAGGTTCAATCATTAAAGTTCCTGCTACAGGGAAAGAAACTGTAGGAGCGTGAAAACCGTAATCCATTAAACGTTTTGCGATATCACCAACTTCAATTCCGTTTTCTTTAAACGAACGACAATCTAAAATCATTTCGTGAGCCGCTCTTCCGCATTCTCCGGTATAAAGAATTGGGTAGTGTCCTTCGAAACGGGATTTCATATAGTTTGCGTTCAAAATAGCATGCTCTGTAGCACTTTTTAATCCTTCGGCACCCATCATTGTGATGTAACCGTAAGAAATTAAACATACTAAAGCTGATCCGTAAGGTGCAGATGAAATAGCTGTAATAGCTTGTTCGCCGCCAACTTTTAAGATTGGGTTTGTTGGTAAAAACGGAACCAGTTTTTCGTTCACACAAATAGGTCCAACACCAGGTCCGCCACCACCGTGAGGAATAGCGAATGTTTTGTGTAAGTTTAAGTGACAAACATCAGCACCAATTGTAGCAGGATTTGTTAATCCAACTTGCGCGTTCATGTTTGCACCATCCATATATACTAATCCGCCATTGTCGTGGATTAATTTAGTGATTTCAATAATCGAAGATTCGAAAACTCCGTGTGTAGAAGGATACGTTACCATTAAACAAGATAAATCATCTTTGTGTTCAATCGCTTTTTCTCTCAAATCTTCTACATCAATGTTTCCTTCCGGAGTCGTTTTAGTAACAATAATTTTCATTCCGGCCATCGCTGCAGAAGCAGGATTTGTTCCGTGAGCCGATGAAGGAATTAAACATACATTACGGTGACTTTCGTTTCTCGATAAATGGTAAGCACGAATAGCCATTAAACCTGCATATTCTCCCTGAGCTCCTGAATTAGGCTGTAATGTAGTTCCGGCAAATCCTGTAATTACGTTTAATTGCTGCTCTAATTTTTTAAGCATTGTGATATAACCTTCTGCTTGTTCTACTGGTGCAAAAGGGTGAATGCTGTTCCAGTTTGGCATTGATAAAGGCAACATTTCCGAAGCTGCGTTTAATTTCATCGTACAAGAACCTAATGAAATCATGGAATGATTCAACGATAAATCTTTACGTTCTAATTTTTTGATGTAACGCATTATCTGACTTTCTGAATGATGGTTGTTGAATACATCATGCGTTAAGAAAGATGACGTTCTTTCTAATGAAGCAGGTAATTGACTTGCAGTTGCTAATTCAGCAACAGTAAAAGTTTCTTTTCCTAAAGCCTCAGCAAAAATGGCAATAATTTGGTTGATGTCTTTAATTGAAGTTGTTTCGTTGAACGAAATAGAAATCGTATCGGCATCAACATAGTAAAAGTTTACTTCGTTTTTCTCAGCAATTGCTTTTACTTTTTGAGCATCTGCTTTTACTAAAATAGTATCAAAGTAAGCTGTATTGGTTTGAAAAACGCCTAGTTTATTTAAAGCTTCAGCAGTAGTAACTGCCGATGCGTGAACTTTATTTGCAATGTATTGTAATCCTTTTGGTCCGTGGTAAACCGCATACATTCCTGCCATAACCGCTAATAAAACCTGAGCGGTACAAATATTTGAAGTTGCTTTTTCACGTTTAATGTGCTGCTCACGAGTTCCTAATGCCATACGTAAAGCGCGATTTCCGTTTACATCAATAGAAACTCCAATAATACGACCTGGCATAGATCGCTTGTATTCGTCTTTAGTGGCAAAAAAAGCAGCGTGAGGACCACCATAACCCATTGGTATACCAAATCGCTGTGTAGTTCCAACAACAACTGCAGCTCCCATTTCTCCCGGAGAAGTTAAAGCAGCTAATGATAAAATATCAGCAGCAAAGGCTACTTTTATTTCATTTTCTTTTGCTTTGGCAACAAAAGCATTATAATCGTTTACCTGCCCGTATTTTCCCGGATATTGTAAAATGGCTCCAAAAAACTCATTAGAAAAATCAAAGTTTTCGTGGTTCCCAACAACTAATTCAATTCCAATAGGAGTTGAACGCGTTTGCAGGATTGATAAAGTTTGTGGTAAAATTTCTTCAGAAACGAAGAATTTGTTTGTATTGTTTTTCTTTTGGTCACGTGTGCGAACATCAAATAATAAAGCCATTGCTTCGGCAGCAGCAGTTCCTTCATCTAATAAAGAAGCGTTTGCAATTTCCATTCCTGTTAATTCGATAACAGTAGTTTGGAAATTTAAAATTGCCTCAAGACGACCTTGAGCAATTTCTGCCTGATAAGGTGTATAAGCAGTATACCATCCCGGATTTTCGAAGATATTTCTTTGAATTGGTGCCGGAACGATAGTTGGATGATAGCCTAAACCAATATACGATTTGAATACTTTGTTTTTCTTTCCTAATTCCTGAATATGATTTGCGAATTCGTATTCTGTCATGGCAGGATCCAAATTCAAAGGTGCTTTTAAACGAATGTCATCCGGAAGGGTTTCGTAAACAAGTTGTTCGATCGATTCAACTCCAATAGTTTGTAACATGTGTTGAAGATCTGTTTCTCTTGGGCCAATGTGTCTTAAAGCAAAAGCATCTGTTTTCATTTGTAGCTATCTAGTTTTTAAAAATCAATGTAATTAGCAAGGTGTAATCTTTGAGTTAATCAGGTGTTACACAAGGTTTATTACATTTTATAGTAAATGTGTTGTTTTTTTGTGGCGCAAAATTAAGTATTATTAATAATTTAATAGGTATTTTTAACTTCAATTTTTATGAAATTTACAACTAAAGAGTTGATTTGTTAATAATTGATTAGATTTAAGAAATGAAGATATTAAAACAGATATTCGATTTTTACCTCAATAGCAGTATTCATGTGGCTTTATCGTGTTATGCATTAGTTCGCGTTACGTTTCATGTGTTTCATATTCAGTATAATGAACCAATGGCTTTGTTCGTTTTTTTTGGGACAATTGTTGGGTATAATTTTGTTAAATATGACGCTCTGGTTCGGGTACAGCAAAAACCAATAGGAAACCAATTAAAAATTATTGCTGTTTTAAGTTTTGTTTCGCTCATTTTGGTTGGCTATTATTTTTTCCATTTAAAGCGAATAACTCAGATTGTATCTGTTGGAATTTTTGCTATCACGGCACTTTACACACTTCCGTTTTTTCCAAACAGAAAAAATGCCCGAAATTGGGCGGGCGTAAAAATATATATTGTGGCACTTTGCTGGGTTGGCGCGAGTTTGGTTTTGCCTTATATAAATGCCGAAGTTCCGTTTACGCCTAATTTTTTTATAAAATGTATTCAGCGTTTTGTATTGGTTTTTGTGCTGATTCTGGTTTTCGAAATTTTAGATTTGGCGAATGATGATCCGCATTTAAAAACCGTTCCGCAAACAATAGGCGTAAAGCGAACTAAAATTTTAGGATTCTCTCTTATGGTTCCCTTTTGGATAGTTGGAATTTTGTCTTTTACACTTCATGACCTCATCATAAACCTTATTATGGTGATTATGCTGATGTTATTTATTCTATTTGCAAATACAAACAGATCTAAATATTACACTTCTTTCTGGGTCGAAAGCGTTCCGATATTTTGGTGGTTAATGATGATTTTTCTTTAGTTTTCTGCTTTTATCCTCACGCAAACCGTAAAAAGAGAAAATTTATTTTTCAAAAAGAGATTAATAAATCTGCTGAATCTGCAAAATCTGCGAGAAAAAAACTAAATAATCTATTTTGTTTTTTGCTCTGCCAAAGCTTTATTCAAATCGGCTTTTGCTTCATCAAGTTTCTTTCTTTTCTTGTCGATTTTTTCTTTGCTTTCTTTGTCTTTAATAGCTTCGTTTAAATCGGCTGTTCTTTCGTTAACTTTTTGTTGTTTCTCTTTTACTTTTTTGTCAAGATCATTGTTTACTGTTTTTGTAGTACAGTTTTTCTTGGTTTTAGCAATTGCATCCTCAACTCCTTTAATCTGATTTTGATTGCCTGCTTTTTTAGCTGCAGTAAGTTTCACGTTTAATTCGCATAATTTTCTTTCACAGCCTTTTAAAGTTGTACAATTACTTTGTGCGAATCCAATAAAAGAAATTGCGAAAAATGCTATCGATAAAATTTTAGTTTTGATTGTCATAAGATTAGTTTTAAATTCTATACTTTTCTTAAAAGTAAGAAATTTATTTTAAATCTCTTTTTTCTGACACTTCTTTTAGTGTTTTATTTCTTTCTAAAAGAAAGTTTATAAGGTGTTTTTCGAGAAATAAAATATCGAAAAGTTCACCTAAAATTCCAAACGGAGTTTCGTATTGTAATTTATCTTTCATGATTGTAACACCATTTTGTTCTTCAAAAAAATGTTCGTGTTTAAAATATTTGAATTTACCGCTTTCCATTTCATCAACAAAATAATCATTAAAATTCATTGCAGTAATTCGGCTTTTATGAGTAAGGTAAAACCCGAAATGTTTACCGCGAAAAGTTACGGTTTCATTCAAATTTATTAATCCTGATGTTACGCCGGCAATTGCTTTTTCGTTTGTTTTACTTGTAGATTGCTGATGAATATCGATATTTCTTGAAGCATCAAAAACTTTTTTTTGAGGTGCTTTTATTTTCGTTGTAAGGTTTATTATTGTCATTAGTTTAAAATTGTTAAACCCGACATGATTTTAAAACCTGTCGGGTTTTGTGATAAGATTTATGCTTTAAAAACCAATCTTTCTTCTTGTTGTGCTTCTTTGGCTTTTCTTTTTCCTCTAAAAAAGAAATATAAATTGAAGAATAACATTACTCCAAGATAAATAGAAAATCCGCCAATTTTGTAGCTCAGTCTTTCAATTAATTCCTGATAACTGTTGTTGCTTAATTGCATTTCGAGAATCATTAAAGCAAAACCAATGTTTAAAAGATAAAATCCGGTTTCAAAAAGTTTATTGGTTGCTTGTGCAATATCCTCGCGGCCTTTAAAAATATCCAGCATGAAGATTTTTCCGTTTTTGAAGAGTGTTTTAGAAACATAATAGGTAAGCAATAAAGCGATTGGTAAATAGATTCCGTAACCGATTAAGATTTTTGTAGTTTCCATGATATTTAATTTAAAATGTTATTTAATTAATTTGTGAATGTACTTGGTTAAAATGATGATGTTGAGATAATGTAATATTGAAATAATAAAAATGATGATGGAAGTTTTTATGCCGATAGTTTCAATTAATTGAGTGGATGAACTGATTTTTTGCCACGAAATAAGTGTCATCGCACAATAACCAATATTTAAAAGATAATAGCCCAAAAGCAAAACCTGATTGATTTTTTGACAAATATCTGCATGATTCGGGATTAGTTCTGCGACATAAATATTTCCGTTTCTGTAACATATTTTTCCAACTTTTAAAATGATGAAAATCGTAATGCTGAGGTAAATAAAATACCCAATGATGTTGAGGTTCATAATATTTATTTTTAAATTTTTAAACTTTCAGAAAAAAATGAAAGTTTTAATTAAATTTTTTTAGTTTGATGTTTTACTTCATAATTTTCAGAACCAGACGTCCTAGCCAGTTTTCGTTGAATTCTGTTATTTTGTCTAACATATTATCTGCTTTTAAAACAAAATCATATAGTTTAGAAGTTTGCTCGATAAAGTGTTTTTCCTCTTCAGAATTGTTTGCTTCAATTGTCGAAACTTCTTTTAAAATTTTAAGAGCGGGCTTGATTTCTCTTTTACTTCTTTCTCTTGAAATTTTTACGGCTAGTTCGTCTAAGTCTTTTTCAGCAGTAAAAAATTCTCTTCTTTCTCCGGCTTTATATTCTTTATAAACAATTCCCCAATCCATCAAAGCTTTTAGATTCATGCTGGTATTTCCGCGGGAAATTTGCAATTCTTCCATAATATCTTCCATAGAAACAGGTTCGTTCGAGACCATTAATAAAGCATGAATTTGTGCCATAGTTTTATTAATTCCCCATTGAGAACCTAATGCTCCCCAGGTTTGTACGAACTTATTTTTTGCTTCTTTGAATTCCATAGATCAAATGTAAGTAAAAGTTTTTAAAGTTTCAAAAATAAATGAAAGTTTATTTAAGAATTTTCGAAAATTAATCCAAAACACTCTTGTGTCATTTTTTATCTCACTTGCGACTAAGAATTCCCATCTCATGACATTTTTTAAAATCTTCTCCTTTATCTGATATAGTTTTGGGATATAAAAGAAAGAAAATCAATTACATAGTTCCCCGTTGCCCCGAAATATAGAATACAAAACAAATCAAATAAGTGGAGCAGAAACCACTAAAATAAACGAGGCGGTACCGAAAAGCCTTATGAGTAGGAAAACTTAAATTAAAAAAGTTATGTCAGATTTATTAGCAGGTGCTTATTTAGCAAAAGGCACAATAGGAAATGTTGGAAAACCAGGTGCTCCAATCGCTTCATTTAGTTTAGTAGTTGTACCATCACAACATACAGTTTCAGGTACAGTAGTAATTACTCAGGCAATTAGTGGTCCTGATAGTCACATTGTTGTTCCGGTAACCGGAAGAATATATGCAACCGGAATTGGTAAAGTTACTCAGGTAGTTAGTTTACAAGGACAATATGTTCACTCTGTTCCTCCTCCTGCAATTGGTTCTTTTTTGGCAAATTTCGATGCTCACTTAGCGATCGATAATGCATGGAACGGAACTGGAGGTTTCTCATATTACCAACATAATATTGAAGATGTACCGGTAGCGGCAGCAAAAAAATTGAAAGAGGAATTGGCATAGAGATAAAATTCTCTGAAAACAATTAATACGGGAATATTGAAAATCTGCATGAATATTCCTGACTCGATTATAATTTTTTACTTAAAAGATCGCCGGGTGGGCGATCTTTTTGTTTCAGTGAATTTTCATGCAGAAGTAGTTAATCCAAATCAAAAGAAATAAAATAAACAAACCCACTAAAACCCAAAATCATGAAGAAAACAAATATAAAAACAACAGCTATGTTTGCAGCGGTTTTAATAATCCTTTTTCTGGGATGCAAAAAGAATGATATTCTGGCTAAAGCCGATTCTGAATACGAATATCTTCCACAAGATGTAAAAGAATCCTGTACGGTATCAGAATCTGATTTTAATTCCTGGTTTAAAACAGGAAAAGCTACTGAAAACGGATTGGTTGAACCGGCAAATAGTGTCGCATTTCCACACAATAACAATTGTGACTTTTATAAATGGTCAGAACAAATGTTTTTATGGATTACTTCTCCAACATCGGGTAAAACGGTAATGGAATCGCCTGTTTTTTATAACGTTTCGCCACAAGATCCGGTTACAGGAAAACGAACTTTGGAAGCGCATAAACCAAACGCTTTGTTAAGCGCAGTGAGCAACATTAATCAAAGCGGACCAAACAGACTGCCTGTTTTAATAGACGAATCTGGAAAAATGTTTGAAATTGAAGCTCAAAAAAGCGACGAGAAAGTTAAAGATGATGCAAATAAATTAGTGCAGGTAAAACGAGTTGTGGCAAATGCCAATGGTTTACATTCTTTTTTTGATGCTAAAGGAAAAGAAATCAAAAACCCGAAACCTGTTATTGAAAGCGAAATTAATCCGTCAGATGTTGTACAGGAATTTAAAGTAGGAAACAAATCAATATATCTGGATTCAAAAGGAAATGAAGTGGAGTCAGAACAAGGGCAAGCAGGTTCTCATGGCGCTTTAATGGGAGAAAATAAATCACTCGTATATTATATAACAATGGTAAACGATGTGTATGCTTATTTTTTAACCGGCGTAAATGAAGGTAAACTAAACGGAAATCAATTTCCAACTACTGCCGGCGCACGCGATAGTATCGTTGCTTACGCGAAAACAAAAGGATGGGTAACTCCGCCTGATGCTGATGCTTTGGCAATTGAGTTAAAAACATCATGGGTTGAAGCAAAAGATTTACCAAATGCGGATAGTTATGTTACTATTAAAGCAATAATACCTACTTATGACAAATCAAATCCAAATAAATGGGTCGAAAATGGTCAGACAACTACAAAATTGGCTTTGGTAGGAATGCATATTGTTGGAAGTGTAGCAGGACATCCTGAAATGATCTGGGCAACTTTTGAGCATGAAAAAAATTCTCCAAACAGCGCTTATTCATATCTTGATAAAGATGATAAAATCAAACAAGTTAAAGCAGATACAGGAAAAGGCTGGCTTTTTAATGCAAATGCGAATGATACAATAGGATCTCAAAATATTCAGAATATGACTGTAAGCGGAGATAGTATTCTAATTAAAGATACTTCACTTGCAAGTCCTACAGCAAGACGAATTATGGCTTGGGGAGTTGCGTCAAATACAGTTCCTAACGGAGAAGATACAACGCCTGCAGCTTCAAACAGCGAAATTATTTCGATAAACAATGCAATACGAAAAATGCTGGTTGGTAAGGATATTAGAAAGAATTATTTGCTGATAGGAGCAACCTGGACTTTTGGCGGTGCGGGACCAAACGGAAATGTGTATCCTTATGGCGCAGTTAATGACTCGATTCCTGCCGGAGATGCAATTGGTACAGCACAATTATCAAATAGTACGATGGAAACTTATGTTCAGCCACCATCATCTGCATCGACAGAAAGTAATGCGATTTCGTGCTTTTCGTGTCATAGTGATAATAATGGCGTAAAACCAACTGATTTGAGCCACGTTTTTGAAGACATTATATCGTTGCCGGCAAACAATAAGAGAATACTAAAATAATAATAATTAGATCATTGTTAATTGAAAAAAGCCGGAACTTATTTTTTTAAGTGACGGCTTTTTGATTTTTTATCGTTTATCTTCTTTCGAATAATTTGAAACACCATTGATATTGATTTCATTTCCTAAAAAACGAGGTTCCCGATTTCGTAATACATCTAAAAAAGATTTAAAAACAGAAAAGTATTCTCTAAAACAAACATAGTTATACCCGTGATATTCTCCTGAATTGGCAGAATAACCAACTGATTTTATCCCAAGTTTTTGTCCAATATAAATGGCGCGGTTTAAATGATATTCCTGAGAAATTAAAGTTGCCTTTTTGATTTTAAAAATATGCTTGGCACGATACATGGTAGAATAAGTATCAAATCCGGCATAATCAATAAATATTTTTGTTGTATCAACTCCGTGATTGAAACAGTAGTTTTTCATTACCGTCAGTTCATCATAACCTTCACGACCATTATCTCCCGAAAGTAAAATTTTGTTTATTCGTTTTGCTTTGTATAATAAAATACCCGCATCAAGTCTGTCTTTTAAATATTTACTTGGCTGATTTCCGTTAATTCCGGCACCAAAAATAATTCCAATATCATTTTTTGGAAATCTTTTCAATGAATAAGAAATATGCTTTTTGGTTGAAGATTTCACGTATAAGTTCACTGAAATTATGGCGATTAATCCAAAAATTATAAGGCAAATGAATGGTTTTGAATATTTTTTCAAAATGATTTTTGTAAGATTAATATTTAAAAAACGGTGAAGATAAATAACATTTGTTTACAGTCAAAATCAAATTAAAAAACCGAAGCATTTCTACTTCGGTTTTTAATCTAACAATCTAAGAAGTCTAATTAATCTAAAGATCTATAAAAGTCCCGCTCTTTTCAATAAAGCTTCCGGTTTTGGTTCCTGACCTCTAAAACGCTTGTATAGAATCATCGGATGTTCTGTTCCTCCTTTTGAAAGTACATTATCTTTAAATTTTGTTGCAACTTCATGATTGAAAATACCGTTTTCCTGAAAATATTCAAAAGCATCAGCGTCCAGAACTTCAGCCCATTTGTAACTGTAATATCCGGAAGAATACCCACCTTGAAAAATATGCGAAAAAGCCGTACTCATTGCATTTTCTTTTACATCAGGATATAATTGTGTGTTGGCAAATTGTTCTGTTTCGAAAGTTTTCAGATCAGTAATAGAAGTTGGATCTTGTCCATGCCACGCCATATCTAAAAGTCCAAAACTTAATTGTCGTAAAGTTGCCAGACCTTCCTGAAAACTTGCACTTTCTTTGATTTTTTGCACATATTCAATCGGGATAATTTCTCCCGTTTCGTAATGATTCGCAAACAAAGCCAAAGCTTCCGGTTCGTAACACCAGTTTTCCATAATCTGACTTGGTAATTCTACAAAATCCCAATAAACAGAAGTTCCTGATAAACTTGGATATGTTGTGTTTGCCAACATTCCGTGTAGACCGTGACCAAATTCGTGGAATAAAGTCGTAACCTCATTAAAAGTCAATAAAGAAGGTTTCGTTTCTGTTGGTTTTGTAAAATTACATACATTCGAAATATGAGGTCTTTCGTTTAAGCCGTCTTTTCTATATTGCGATTTAAATGAAGTCATCCAGGCACCATTTCGTTTTCCTTTTCTTGGGAAGAAATCCGCATAGAAAATCGAAACTAAATTACCATCAGTATCTGTTACTTCGTATGTAGTTACTTCTTGGTGGTATTTATCGATGTCAAAAACTTCGGTAAACGTTAATCCGTATAACTTTTTGGCAACCGTAAAAGCACCGTTTAATACTTTTTCTAATTGAAAATAAGGTTTCAGTTTTTCATCATCTAAATTAAAAAGCTGTTGTTTTAATTTTTCAGAATAATAAGCGCCGTCCCATTTTTCTAATTGTTCGATTCCGTCCAGTTCTTTGGCGAAAGCTGTTAATTCAGCAAATTCTTTTTGAGCCGCAGGTTTTGCTTTTGCTAATAAATCATTCAGAAATGTAAAAACTTTCTCCGGACTTTGCGCCATTCTTTCTTCCAGAACAAAATGTGCGTGTGTTTTATATCCTAACAAATTCGCTCTTTCAAAACGTAATTTGGCAATTTTCAAAACATTTTCCTGATTGTCAAATTCGTTATTCTGAAAAGATCTTGCTCCAAAAGCAATCGCCATTTTTTTGCGCAATTCACGATTATCCGCATAAGTTAAAAACGGAACATAACTTGGATGATCTAAAGTGAAAATCCAGCCTTCTTTTTCCTGACTTTTTGCCAATAATCTTGCAGCTTCAATAGTTCCTTCCGGTAATCCGGCTAAATGGTTGTAATCTGTTAAATGCAATTCAAAAGCATTGGTTTCTGCCAAAACATTTTCGCCAAATTGTAAACTCAGTTTCGATAATTCTTTGTCGATCTCTCTAAGTTTATCTTTTTTATCTTCGGGTAGATTCGCTCCGTTTCTCGAAAAGCTTTTATACTTTTTATCTAAAAGCGTTGTTTGCTCCGGAGTTAAATTCAGATTTTCTTTTTGCTCATAAACCGTTTTTATTTTAGCAAATAATGCAGCGTTTAGTGTAATGTCATTTCCAAATTCAGATAATAAAGGCGAAACTTCCTGAGCGATTTTTTGCATTTCGTCATTTGTTTCTGCCGAATTCAAATTGAAGAAAACACTTGAAAGACGGTCTAAAATATCTCCTGCATAATCCATTGCCACAACAGTATTTTCAAAAGTTGGAGTTTCAGGATTGTTTACGATAGCATCAATTTCGGCTTTAGCCAAAGTAATTCCTTCCTGAAAAGCCGGGAAATAGTCTTCTATTTTAATTTGTGAAAAAGGAGCAGTATTATGTTTTGTAATAAATTTTGAAAGTAAAACGTTCATTATGTATGTAATTGTTTTATTAATTGAAGTCGAAATTTTTGAATTCCAAAGATAGCAATTTATAAAAATCCAGCGACTTAAACAAGATTGATTCTCGTTATAAAAGCATAAAGTATATTGTGTTATAGATATGTTATTTATTGCTGAAGGTGGTTTTAAAAGCTTAAATTGTAAAAAATAGGATTAGAGGTATAAAATGCTAATCATAATTAAAATAAAAAACATGAATTATCAAATTGCAATAAAGAATATCGATACGGTTAATGAAGTAGAAGGATATTGGTCAGATGGAGATTTAATTCAATTATTAGAAAAATTCAATTATCCCGATGGTGCAACAGCAGAGAAAGCGAGTTTGCCGGAATTATTAGAAATGGCAATTTCTGATTACGAACCTAATGAAGCTGCTGAAATCGTCTTGAAATACAAATTTCCTGATAGATTAAGCGACGGACAAATTGAGCAAATATCGCACAATATGTTAATTGATAAGGTTTGCGAGGAATATCCGGAAATAGATATGCAAGGTACTTTGTTTCATACCAATCAATTGCTTTTTAAAGCCTACAACGGAAAATTTCCAAATGCAAAAGCTTCTGTTGTTTATTTTTCAATGGAACCAGCCGATGGTGGAGTTCAAAAGTTAACTGCCGAAAATGTGCTGAAATTATTGAATAATGGTTTGTCAGACAGAAATCTTATTAAAAGATTGTTTGAAAATCAGATGTCTCAAAATATTCCGTTTCCGGAAGCCAAAGACATTATTTGGGAGTTGAAAACAGAAGATGATGTAAATTATATCTTGGTAACTTCAGAAAACTGGATAAATAAAGAAGATATAACAGAATATGAATTTGAGTCTGTTCTTGAGGATATTGAAGAGGAAGTGTAATTTTAGTTTTCAGTTTTTCAGTCGCAGTTTTCAGTATAAACTGCGACTGAAAAACTGAAAACTATTTCAAGCCTTCGGCTGCTTTATTAACTGCTGCTTTTAGTTCTTCTTTGTATGCAATAATTGTATCAAGGACTTTTTTATCATGACTTCCAATGATTTGGGCTGCTAAAATACCGGCATTTTTTGCTCCGTTTAAAGCTACAGTTGCAACAGGAACTCCGCCCGGCATTTGCAGAATCGATAAAACCGAATCCCAGCCATCGATAGAATTGCTTGATTTTACAGGAACTCCAATTACAGGAAGCGGCGACATTGAAGCGACCATTCCAGGTAAATGTGCTGCACCTCCGGCTCCGGCAATAATTACCAAAATTCCGCGAGTGTGTGCATTTTTACTGAAATCGAATAATTTTTCCGGCGTTCTGTGTGCCGAAACAATATCTACTTCAACTTCAATATTAAATTGTTTTAATATATCGATAGCATCCTGCATGACTGGCATGTCGGAGATGCTTCCCATTATAATGGCTACTTTGCTCATTTTTTATTATTATTTAAAGATTAAATGATTGAATGATTTAAAGATGACTATGATGATCTTTAAATCATTCAATCTTTAAATTTTTTAATTATTCCGAAATTACCTTAATTGTATTCTTAACTTGTTCTGCAATTCGTCTTGCTTCGTTCATATCTTCATTTACGATTGTAACGTGACCCATTTTTCTGAAAGGTCTTGTTTGTTTTTTACCGTAAATATGCGGCGTAACGCCATCCCAGCCTAAAATAGTTTCGATATTTTCGTAAACTACATCTCCGGAGAAACCTTCGGCACCCACTAAATTTACCATAACTCCGGCAACTTTACTGTCTGTATTTCCTAACGGAAGATCTAAAATAGCGCGTAAATGATTTTCGAATTGTGATGTATAACTTGCTTCGATAGAATAATGACCCGAATTGTGCGGGCGGGGAGCAACTTCGTTTACCAGGATTTCATCTTCGTTGGTTTGAAACATTTCAACTGCTAAAAGCCCGACGTGATTGAATTTTTCGGAAACATTCAAAGCAATTGCTCTGGCTTTTTCGGCAACTTTTTCGTCGATTCTTGCCGGACAAATTACGTATTCTACCTGATTTGCTTCGGGATGAAATTCCATTTCGACAACGGGATATGTTTTAATTTCTCCCGATGGATTTCTTACTACAATAACAGCCAATTCATTTTTGAATGGAACCATAGTTTCAGCAATACATTCTACATTTGGTAAATCATCCATATCAGAAATCTGACGAATTACCTTTACGCCATTTCCATCGTAACCAAACTCGGTACATTTCCATACAAACGGAATTGTTATTTCGTTATTTCCAACTGATTTCTGCAAATGTTCCGGAGAATCAAATCGCAAATAAGCTGCGGTTGGAATATTACTTTCGGTATAAAAAGCTTTTTGAATTCCTTTATTCTGAATTCCTTTTAATGTTTTTGGAGACGGATATACTTTTACGCCTTCGTTTTCTAATTGCGTTAAAGCATCAAGATTTACAAGTTCAATTTCAAAAGTTAAAACGTCGACTTGTTTTCCAAAATTGTAAACCGTTTCATAATCCATCAAATCGCCTTTAAAGAATTTGTTGCAGGCAATTTTACTTGGCGCTTCGTCGCTTGGATCTAAAACATAAGTTTGTATGTCAAATTTTCGAGTGTCAGACAACAGCATTTTGCCTAATTGTCCGCCACCTAATATTCCTAATTTAAAATCAGAAGAAAAATAATTCATTGTAGTTGTGTTTTTGCAAAGATACTTTTTAATCTTTTTTTTGCCACGAATTTCATGAATTTCATGATGTATGCAATGAGATTATTTTTTTTTATTCTATTTTCTTCAAAACTTCCTTTGCAACAGCTTTATATGCCGCCGAATGATCTCCAAAATCTTTGTTTAAAATAATTTGAAGTTCAGGATGAATCCAGTCGTAATAATTTCCTAAAACATATAATGTTCTTATAGAATAGGCTTTTGTGGCGACTTTTACATCGTTTATCAGCCAGTCAAAAGAAATTTCAATGCAGTTTTGAAGATTTTCTTCGGATAGTAAAATGCTGTTTTCGTTTTTTTTATAATGCGATTTTATTAAAAGCTGAACCACTTTTGCAATTGGGCGAATGGCACTTTCATCTTTAAGATGCTTTAAATTAGAACAGAAAAAATCAAGATGCGGCTGCAGCCAGATCAATTCTTCATACGATACAAATTCCAGAATCCAGCAGGCTTTATGGTTGTTTTTGTCTGATGGAGAAAAACAAATCGAAACCAAATCATTAAATAAATACTGATTTTCTAAAATTTCATTCGCAACTTTTAGTCGGTTTTCTCTGTAGGCATTAACATAATCAAGTTTTTTGTGCAATTCAGATAGCATTTTGGTTGGGGTTGGTTTGGTATAATGCATCTAAAATAAGTAATTTAATGAAATAGTACCGTAATAATTTACGGGTAAACCGGGATAGTAATATCGCGGACTTGCATTTCCGACAGCAACGGCATTTGGTAAAATTAGCGAAGCATATTTTTCATTGGTTACATTGTTTATTCCTGCCGCTAAATGAGAAGTTAAATTGGGCAGAATTTCAAATCGATAACCTGTTTTTAGATTGATAATATTATAGGAGTCTGAAAAAGCAGTATTTGCATCGTTCATCGGAACTGCATCGACAAACTGATAATCGGCATTAAAGTAAATTCCTAAACGGGTATTCAAACTCAAACCCACATTGACTTTATTAGCAGGAACGCCCGTTAATTTATTTCCTGAATAATCATTTCCACTGTCAACAAATTCTTTAAATTCATATTTCCCTAAAGAAGCTCCTAAATAAGAATTCAAAACAAAAAATCTGTTTATTTGCCAATTGTGATTTAAGGTAATCTCAATTCCTTCGTGAAATGTTTTTCCGGCGTTTGCACCAACATATTGATCGTCTCCAACTCTTTTTGCAACCAATAAATCCTTGATTTCCATTCGGTATACAGAAATTTCAGTGTAAAGTTTTTTGTTGAAAAAATAAAATTTTCCGCCAAGTTCAAAATTATAACCGTTTTCAGGTTTTATATCTGTATTAATTGTGCCTTCGCTTGTTAAGGTTTCTTCTGTAGCGGGCAATGAAAATCCGCGACTTACAGAAAAGTAAACGGTCTGTTCTTTATTTGGTTTGAAAAGCAACGATAATTGTGGCGAAAAGATACCGTCATAACTATATTCCTGATCTGAATTTTCGGTATAATTGGTAAGTTCAAATCTTGTTTTATTGTAATTTATTCCTGCCTGAACTTCAAAATATTTTGAAAGTGAAGCTTTAAGCTGCGAGAATATATTGTAGAAATGTCTTTTCTGATCTGTTTCTGTAAGTTGATTTCCCTGCAGACTTCCCTGACCGTTATTTTGCTGGTATAAATTTTCGAAAGTATTTCCGCTGTAAGTGTCTGTAAAATATTCGACACCTGCAATGAAATCTATTCCGGTTTCTTTAATTTTAAAATTGCCCGAAAATTGCGTTCTCGCTCCCGTTGCAAAAGTATATTGACGCAAAATGTCAAAAGGTCTGGGCTCGTTACTGTCTTTATAATTGATAAAAACCGAAGTTGAATTGTTTACGTTGTCACTGATTTTAAAATCATAAGCCAATCCGCTCAAAGTCGATTTATATTCTTTGTATCCTTTTGAAGCAACCCATGTTGCAGCTCCGGATTGTGGATTATTTTCAAAAGCATCTTTATTGATAGAACTCGGAATAAAGGCTTTTAAATAAGTATAATTGGTAAAATAGCTCAGTTTGCTGTTTTGTTTTCGAAACAATTCTCCGGCAAGTGTAATTCCTTCCCGATTATACGCGCTGTTTTCGCGCCAGCCATCGGTTTTTAAATTATGATAACTAATGTTTAAACTGCCTTCGTTTTCGTTCAAACTATAATTTAAACTATTTTTTAATAAACCGTAAGAGCCAAAAACAGAACTTATGCCGGCACTTTGTCCGTTTGTTTTTGAAAGTTGAGGTGAAATTAAAATTGCACCGCCCAAACCTGCTCCGTAAATACTGGAAAGTGGTCCTTTTATGATTTCAATTTGGTTGAGGTTTTCAAGATCAATATCATCAATTACCGTTTCGCTGTTTCCTGACGTTAGCGGAATGCTGCCATAAAAAGCCCTGATTTTATTGGTTCCGTAAGTAGTTCTTGCTCCAATTCCGCGAATCGAAATTCGACTTGTTGTAAAATTAGAGGACTGCATAAATACACCCGGAACTGTATTGATTACCGTTGTTATATCTGTAGAATTATTTTGCAGAAGTTCACTTTTGGATAAAATTCCAATGGAAGCCGGCGTATCTAATAAACTATTGTTGATATGAAGCGGGCTGATTACAATTTCTTTGAGTTTTTCTGTTTTAACAGAATCAATAGTTTTGCTTTTTTGTTCTTGCGCAAAAGTGTTTAGAGAAACAAAAAGCGTAAAAACAAAAAAGCAATATTTTTTTGGGATCATAAGAAGGTTTATAATTAATTTGGTTGGCGTAACTTTTAAACACAATCGTGTCATTTCGACGGAGGAGAAATCACACTCGGGATTCGACAAAGATTGGCGATTTTGATTGTGGAGTTTCTAGTGTGATTTCTCCTCCGTCGAAATGACAAGAAAAGGCTTAAATTGAGGATTCTTTGATAATATTAGAATTTATTTATTTGCTGTAACTTTCCAAATTGTATTTCCACTATCATCATTTACCAAAAGCGATCCGTCATTCATAAGGGTAACCGCAACGGGACGACCGTAAACTTCTGCTTTTGCCTCATCAGAAATAAAACCGGTTAAGAAATCCTCTGGTTTTCCGGAAGGTTTTCCGTTTTCAAAAGGAACAAAAATTACTTTATAGCCAGAAATTTTTGCGCGATTCCAAGAACCATGCTGTCCAACAAAAGCTCCGTTTTTGTATTTTGCAGGAAAAGCATCTTTACTATAAAATGCCAATCCTAATGATGCTGTGTGAGCACCAACCGGAACATCAGGTACAATTGCTTTTGCAGCTAAATCTTTGCGCTGGCCTTTCATTCTTGGATCTAAAATATTGCCATAATAAGAATACGGCCAGCCATAAAAACCATCTTTTTTTACACTTGTAATATAATCCGGAACCAAATCATCGCCCAATTCATCACGTTCATTAACAGCCGTCCAAAGTTCCTTGTTTACAGGATTCCAGTCCATACCAACCGGGTTTCTAAGTCCCGATGCGTAGATTTTTTCGCCCGTTCCGTCAGGATTAATTTCTAAGATATCTGCTCGACGCACTTCTTTGTCCATTCCGTTTTCACCAACATTACTTCCTGATCCAACCGAAACATAGATTTTTGTTCCGTCAGTATTGGCAAGTAAATTTCTTGTCCAGTGATTATTATAACCTCCCGCCGGAAGTTCAAGAATTTTAACACCTTTAGTTTCAAGTTTCAAAGGATTGTTTTTGTATGGATATTTATATAAACCATCTGTATTGGCGATGTAGAAAAAATCTTTTAGAACAAGCATTCCAAAAGGTTTGTTTAAATCGGATATAAAAACTTCGCGCGTTTCAAATTTGCCGTCTTTATCTTTATCACGTAATACCGTAATCTGATTTTTACTGGTTCTTGTACCGCTTTCTACAACAAAAATATCATTGTTTGGTGCAATATAAGTCCAACGCGGATTTTCGAATCCATCAGCAAATTTCGTAACCGTAAAACCTTGCGGCGCAACTGGCGTTTTTCCTTCTGGCCAGCCTATAACTTTGCTGTTATTTGTTTTAGATTCTGTTGCAAATGGCGGTGGTAAAGTAATATCACCAATAGCAGTTTTTACAATGTTGGCGGGTTGTTTTGCCAAGGCTTCTTTTTCTTCTTTCTTAACTTGTCCGTTGCAGGCAGTCATTAACGTCAATAATGAAACCGAAAATAATTGTATGGTTGTTTTCATTGTGTTTTGGGGTTAAATATTTATATAGCAACAATTTAATAAAATTAAAAATACTCAGAGGGTACATTTTGTAATTATTAACTGATATTTAACATTCATAAAAAAATAAATCAAGCTACTATTTTGATACTTAGATTTTAGTTCTAATTCTGTATCTTTGTCCCTTGTTTTAAACATACAAAATAATGATACAACTTCACGATAAACAATTTGTTCCGTTTATTTCGGCTAAAGAAATTGATTTTGCTTTAACAAAAATAGTTGCCCAGGTTGAAGATGATTTTGCAGATGATACCCCAATTTTTATTGGTGTTTTAAATGGCGCATTTATGGTTGTTTCTGATTTTCTGAAAAAATATAAAAGTCCGTGTGAAGTTTCATTTATTAAAATGGCTTCTTATGAAGGAACAGAAAGTACCAATGATGTAAAACAATTAATTGGTATTAATCAGGATTTGTCCGGAAGAACGGTTGTTATTATCGAGGATATTATCGATACAGGAAATACGATCGAGGAGTTAAAACATTTATTTAAAGCGCAAAACGTGAAGCACTTTAAAATCGCTACTCTGTTTTTTAAACCGGATGCGTATAAAAAAGATATCAAGATTGATTACGTTGGAATCAGAATTCCAAATAAATTCATTGTAGGCTACGGTTTGGATTATGATGGTTTGGGGCGCAATCTACCTGAGGTATACAAATTAGCCGAATAATTTTAAACAAAACACAACTATATATTCATTTTAAACTTCTTCGATTAACATCAGGAAGTAAAGAAAAACTAACATTATGATTAACATCGTTTTATTTGGAAAGCCTGGAGCAGGAAAAGGGACTCAGGCAGAATTTTTAAAAGAAAAATAC
The DNA here is from genome assembly GCF_025947065.1 of Flavobacterium sp. N1736. NCBI lineage: Bacteria > Pseudomonadati > Bacteroidota > Flavobacteriia > Flavobacteriales > Flavobacteriaceae > Flavobacterium > Flavobacterium sp. N1736. The sequence goes on along the minus strand of NZ_CP109994.1, from coordinate 3,170,159 downwards.
AAATTAACACATCTTTCTACAGGAGATATATTTCGTTTTAATTTAAAAAATGATACCGAATTAGGAAAAAAAGCAAGAGTTTTCATGGACAGTGGCGAATTGGTTCCTTGTGAAGTTACTACAGCAATGTTAATCGATGAAGTAAATAAACATTTAGATTCAGATGGTTTTTTATTCGACGGATATCCAAGAACATTAGAACAGGCAGAAGCTTTAGATAAATTTTTACCAACTATTGGTTCAAGTGTTACAGCAACAATTGCTTTAGAAGCTGATGATGAAATTTTGGTAGCGCGTTTATTAGAAAGAGGAAAAACAAGCGGAAGACCGGATGATCAGGACGAAGAAAAAATTCGTGTAAGATATCAGGAATACAACGAAAAAACAGCGCCATTAATTGGTTATTATAAAGCACAAAATAAGTTTCATGCCGTAAACGGTATAGGAACTATTGAAGAAATTACAGAGCGATTAACATCAGTTATAGATAATTTGTAATAAAATCTGTTTGAAGTTTAAAGTTAAATGTTTAGAAGGAAATTTTAGATAAGTTTTCGGAAAACATTTAACTTTAAACTTTTAAACTTTAAACTCAAAAATGGAAATACTAATAATATTTTTTCTAATACTATTAAACGGAGTTTTCTCCATGTCTGAAATTGCACTTATTTCAGCAAGAAAAAGCAGACTGGAAACAGCCGCTAAAAAAGGAAATAAAAGTGCCAAAACTGCCCTGGATCTGGCCAATTCGCCAAACAAGTTTTTATCAACGGTACAAATAGGAATTACTTTAATTGGTATTTTGACGGGTATTTACAGCGGTGATAAAATCACAATGGATGTTGAGGTTTTTGTAAGCGGATTTGCAGCTTTAAAACCCTACGCACATTCAGTTGCGGTAGGAATTGTAGTTGTAGTTTTAACTTTTTTCTCATTGGTTTTAGGAGAATTACTTCCAAAACGTATTGGTTTAAATTATCCCGAATCGATTGCTAAAATGGTGGCGATGCCAATGAAAGTAGTTTCGATTATTACGGCACCGTTTATTTGGTTATTAACTTCGTCGACAGATTTTTTACTGAATGTTTTTCAGATAAAACCCACTGCTGACGGAAAAGTTACGGAAGAAGAAATTAAAGCCATAATAAAAGAAGGAACTGAGGTTGGAGAGGTTCAGGAAATTGAACAGGATATTGTAGAACGTGTTTTTCATATTGGCGACAGAAAGGTAAATTCGTTAATGACACATCGCAAATCAGTTGATATGCTGCCATTAAATGCTGATAAAGCCAAAATTAAGGAATTGGTTTTATTGGATTTACATACTGTTTATCCTATTTATAGTGACAACTACGATGATATTGTAGGGATTGTAACGCTGAAAAATATATTTGCCAGCATCGAAACAGAACATTTCGATTTATCGGCAATAATGACAGATCCTCCTTATTTAATGGAGCAGACAACGGCTTATAAAGCGTTGGAGAATTTTAAAAGAACCGGAGTTCATTATGCTTTGGTTTCTGATGAATATGGTGTTTTTCAGGGAATTATTACTTTGAATGATATTCTGGAAGCTTTAGTTGGCGATGCATCTGAATTTTATAAAGATGAATTTCAGTTAATAGAAAGAGAAGATGGTTCATGGCTGGTTGACGGACATTATTCGCTGCACGATTTTCTAACTTATTTTGAGTTAGACGAATTGACAAACGATTACGAAGTAAACACGGTAAGCGGAATGATTATGACGGAGCTTTCACATATTCCAAAAGAAGGTGAAAAATTATATTGGCAAAAATTTGTGCTTGAAGTGTTAGATATGGATGGCGTAAAGATTGATAAGGTGTTGGTAAAAGCACTTAAAGAGTAGAGATAATAAAAATAGTTTTCAGTCACAGTATTCAGTCGCAGTTTGCACTGAAAACGAAGCTGAGAATACTAAAAACAATAGAAGTTAGTAATACGATTTAGAGCAATCTAAGATCTAAAATCTAAGATCTGAAATTAAAGAAAATGACAGAAGGAAATTTTGTAGATTATGTTAAGATATATGTTTCTTCCGGAAAGGGAGGAAAAGGATCTACACATTTACATAGGGAGAAATTTATTGAAAAAGGAGGCCCGGACGGTGGTGATGGTGGTCGCGGTGGACACGTATATTTGGTTGGTAATAAAGGTTTGTGGACATTATTTCACTTAAAATTTGCTCGTCATATCAAAGCCGGACACGGTGGAGACGGAGGGGGAGATCGTAGTACGGGTGCAGATGGAGAAGATAAATTTATCGAAGTGCCTTTAGGAACTGTTGTAAAAGACAAGGAAACCGGAGAAACTTTATTTGAAATTACGGAAGATGGCGAAAAAAGAATTCTTTCAAAAGGCGGAAAAGGCGGTTTAGGAAACTGGCATTTTAGAAGTTCAACAAATCAAACGCCACGATATGCACAGCCTGGTTTACCGGGTGTAGAAATGGATGTGATTTTAGAACTTAAAGTTTTGGCTGATGTTGGTTTGGTAGGATTTCCTAATGCTGGAAAATCAACTTTATTGTCTGTATTAACTTCTGCAAAACCAAAAATTGCCGATTATCCTTTTACAACTTTAAAACCAAATTTAGGAATTGTTGCTTACAGAGATTATCAGTCTTTTGTAATTGCTGATATTCCCGGAATTATTGAAGGTGCTGCCGAAGGAAAAGGGTTAGGACATTATTTTCTGCGTCATATTGAACGTAATTCAACATTGTTGTTTTTGGTTCCTGTTGATACGCCGGATATTAAAGGTGAATACGATATTTTGGTTAATGAGTTAACGAAATATAATCCTGAAATGCTGGACAAAGAACGTCTTTTGGTAATTTCTAAATGCGATATGCTGGATGACGAACTTAAAGCTGAATTAAAAACAGAATTAGATGTTGCTTTTAAGGATATTCCTTATATGTTTATTTCATCTGTTGCACAGCAAGGTTTAACAGATTTAAAAGATAAACTTTGGAAAATGCTGAACGAATAATATCTTCATCTTTATAAAATAAAAAACCCGACAATTTATTGTCGGGTTTTCGTTTTTTAGCGAAAAAAACAAAAGCATTCGGGTATTCTTTTTTATGGAAAGAAAAAAGATTATAATCCGAAGTTTTTAGATATTCCGATGTTAAATGTTTTTCCAAAATCAAAACCTATACGCTCTTGTCTTGGATCATTTTTACCATCAAGATTATCGTATCTAAGACCTCCAATAGAGAAGTTTAAACCAAATCCTCTTTTCATATTAATAAATAATGCCGGCGTAAGACTTGCGTACATTCCTTTTGCATTATTTAAAGAAGTGTTTTGATAACCTGCTCCTAAATCTGCATAAACAGAAAATAATTCAGAAAGCGGAGTTGCATAACGTAAGAATCCTCCAATTGTGTATTTTTCTGATTTTTCAAATCCTGTAGTTTTCAAAGTCATAATCGAACCTTCAACTCCTGCAGTCCATTTGTCAGCAAATTGATATCCTACTTTTGGCGAAAATTCGAAATTTTCGGTTTTTAAATCGTCAATTTTTTCAGATGTAAATCCAACATTTCCTCCTAATAACATTGAACCTTTTTGTGCGCTAGCTATTGTAACAACTAGTAATGCAACTGCTAATAATAATTTTTTCATTTTGTTTGTTTTTTAGTTGAAGCAAATTTATACAAAGAAAATTGTAAGAAATGATTTATTTTATTTATTTTAATTTGAAAGTTAATTTTTATAATATATTTTGAATTTTAAAAATTTAATTATTCTTTTCATTAGATTTTAATAAGGTTTGTAATTATTAATAATCAGAAGAGGGATTTTATATCCGATTTTGATAAATTATGAATTTCGTAAAATGGAGGCGATATAATTTTATTATCTTTTGTATTTGATGGATAGTATTATGTATTGTTGCGAAAATGAGTTATATTCGCATGACTTAAACAAAATAATATGAAAAAAATAATTTTATTCTTGACCATGTGTTTGATGGCTTTTCCGGTAAGAGCTGATGAAGGAATGTGGTTTTTGATGTTTATCGAAAGATTGAACCATAGAGATATGGAAAAAATGGGCTTGCAATTAACGTCCGAAGAAATTTATAGTATTAATCACCATAGTTTAAAAGATGCGATTGTACAGTTTAATGGTGGTTGTACTGCTGAAATCGTGTCTAAAGACGGATTGGTTTTAACAAATCATCATTGTGGATATAATGCAATTGCAGAATTATCTTCGGCAGAACAAAACTATTTGAAAGATGGTTTCTGGGCAAAGGAAAGAAGTGCCGAAATGAAACCTAAATCATTATACGTTCGTTTCTTCGTACGTATGGACGATGTTTCTAAAAGAATTTTATCAAAAGTAAATGATACAATGTCTGAAACGGAAAGAAACAAAATCATTCAGCAAGAAATTGCTTTGATCGAAAAAGAGAATAATGAAGGCGGAAAATATACCGTTTCTGTTCGTCCTTTCTTTCAGGGAAATGAATATTACTATTTTGTTTACCAGGATTATACAGATGTTCGTTTAGTAGGAACGCCTCCTGAAAGTGTTGGTAAATTTGGTGGAGATACTGACAACTGGGAGTGGCCTCGTCAAACGGGAGATTTCTCTATGTTCAGAGTTTATGCTGATAAAGACGGAAATCCTGCAGCTTATTCTAAAGAAAATGTGGCTTTAAAACCTAAACATTATTTACCTGTAAGTATTAAAGGTGTAAAAGAAAATGATTTTGCCATGATTCTTGGATATCCGGGAAGAACAAATCGTTGGATGCCTGCTGGCGGAATTGAGCAAAACATAAAATTTGCTTATCCTGCATGGGTTGAAGGTGCAAAAACCGGAATGGACCAAATGAAAAAGTATATGGATAAAGATGCAACAGTTCGTTTGCAGTACGCATCTAAATATGCCTCGACAGCAAACTACTGGAAAAACCGTCAGGGAATGATCGACGCTTTAACAAAAGCGGGAACTGTAGATGCTAAAACGGCACAGGAAGATAAATTTTATGAGTGGGCAACTAAACCTGCAAATAGTCAAAAATATGAGAATGTAATTCCAACTATTAATGATTATTACAGAGAAACGAATTTAAAAGCGCGTCACGATAATTACTTAATGCAGCTTTTGCGTACTTCTGGTTATGCAGCCGGACCTGCAAATTTAGGAAATGCTTTGATTGCTTATTATGCTGAAAATGATGCTAAAAAAGCAGAAATGTTACCGAAGATTAATACAATGATCGATAATATTTACGGAGAGTTTTATGCACCGCTTGAAAAAGATTTGTTAACTGCGCAATTGAACTTATATGCTTCTAAAGCTGGTGAATATGGTTTAGCAACACAAATCGCTAAAATGAAAACAGAGAATAATGGTGATTTTACTGCAGATGTAACAAAAGCAACCGAAGTGAGTTATTTTACGACTAAGGAGAAAGTATTGGCTTTTATGGCTGATCCAAAACCTTTGGCAATTGTACACGATCCTTTGTATATTATTTCTAATGATTTGTTGACAAAATACCGTACTAAAACGGATGATCAGGCAAAAGCTGACGATGGTTTTGCAATTGCTTACCGTGAATTGGTTGAAGGTTTAAGAGAGTCTAAATTAAATGCGATTCAATATCCTGACGCAAACTCTACTTTAAGACTGACTTACGGAAAAGTTCGCGCTTTGCCTGCAGATCCACGTAATGATGCTAAAATAAATAATTATACTACTATGGAAAGTATGGTGAAAAAGTATAAAGCAGGAGATCAGGAATTTGATTTACCGGCACGTTTATTAGAGTTGAACAAAGCAAAAGATTTTGGTCAGTATGCTGATAAAGCAGGTTATATGCCAGTAAACTTTTTAACAGATAATGATATTACAGGTGGAAATTCCGGTTCTCCGGTTCTTAATGGAAAAGGAGAATTAATTGGAATTGCTTTTGACGGAAATATCGAAGCTATGGCGGGTGATGTTATTTTTGATCCTAAATTGCAAAGAACTATTAACGTAGATATTCGTTATGTTCTTTGGATTATCGACAAATATGCTGGAGCTAAAAATATTATTGATGAATTGACTATTGTAAAATAGTTTTATTGATTTCTAAAATTATACCCGACAGGTTTCTGAAACTTGTCGGGTTTTTTATGCACATTATTTTATTACATAAAACTAAATGATACTTCTTATATTTCATTATTTTTGAGACATGAAAAAACTGCTATTCTTTTTTTTATTGATGCCCATTTTAATATGGTCACAATCGAATTTTGATAAGGCAGAAAAATTATTTCAGGCCAAAAAATATCAGGAAGCACAGCCTCTTTTTGAAGAAGTTTTAAAATCTAAACCTTTAGATATAAAAACGATGGATTATTTGGGCGAAATCGAAGCGCATCAAAAATCGTGGGTGAAAGCGGCTGAATATTTCAAAAAATTGAAAGAATTAAGACCTACAACAGCTGATTATTTTTATAAATATGGCGGCTGTTTAGCAATGAGAGCCGTAGAAGTAAACAGATTGAAAGCCTTGGGAATGGTTGGTGAAATGAAAGAATCATTTGAAAAAGCCATTATTCTGGATCCCAAACATATTCCGGCAAGATGGGCGCTGATCGAAATATATTTGCAATTGCCGGGAATTTTAGGCGGAAGCGAATCAAAAGCAATTTCATATTCAAATCAATTAGCACAATTATCTTCGGTTGATGGTTATTTGTCACGAGGAAGAATTGACGTTTATTTTGAGCGATATACTTTGGCAGAAAAAAATTATATTAAAGCGCATGAAATTGGTAAATCAAAAATCACATTTCAAAAATTATATAATTTATATTTGAATAAATTAAAAGACCCTAAAAAGGCGAGGGAATTAAAACAAAAGTTTGAGTCATAATAATTAAATCTCAAAGACTAAATTTCAACAAATTGGAATTTGGAACTTAAAAATTGGAATTTTAAATGAGAACACATTTCATCGCCATTGGCGGAAGTGCCATGCACAATCTGGCATTAGCATTGCATAACAAAGGATATCAGGTAACAGGTAGCGATGATGCTATTTTTGAGCCGTCAAAATCAAGATTGGAAAAAAAAGGAATTTTACCTGCTGAAATGGGCTGGTTTCCTGAAAAAATCACGGCTGATATTGATGCTATTATTTTAGGAATGCATGCAAAAGCTGATAATCCGGAATTGCTAAAAGCGCAGGAATTGGGGTTGAAGATTTATTCGTATCCTGAATTTTTGTACGAGCAGTCTAAAAATAAAACGCGTGTTGTAATTGGTGGTTCTCACGGAAAAACAACCATTACTTCGATGATTTTACACGTTATGCATTATCATAATATTGAAGTTGATTATATGGTGGGAGCTCAATTAGAGGGTTTCAATACAATGGTTCATCTTACGGAAGAAAATGATTTTATGGTTCTTGAAGGTGATGAATATTTATCTTCTCCAATAGACAGACGTCCAAAATTTCATTTATATCAGCCCAATATTGCTTTAATTTCTGGAATTGCGTGGGATCATATTAATGTTTTTCCAACGTATGAAAACTATGTGGAGCAATTTGAAATTTTTATTGGTAAAATAACAAATGGCGGAATATTGGTTTATAACGAAAATGACCCGGAAGTAAAACGTGTTTCTGAGGCTGCTGTAAATCCAATTCGTAAATTAGCATATCATACTCCTGAATATACAGTTAGTGACGGTGTAACTTTGCTAAAAACGCCAGAAGGAGATATGCCAATTGAAGTTTTTGGCGCACATAATTTAAATAATCTTGCCGGAGCAAAATGGATTTGTCAAAACATGGGCGTTGACGAATCCGATTTTTATGAAGCAATTGCGAGTTTTAAAGGTGCTTCAAAACGACTTGAAAAAATTGCTGAAGGAAAAGGAAAAGTGGCCTATAAAGATTTTGCGCATTCGCCAAGTAAAGTTGCTGCAACAACTAAAGCCGTTAAAGAACAATATCCAAACAGAACATTAGTGGCTTGTTTAGAATTGCATACGTATAGCAGTTTAAATGCTGAATTTTTGAAAGAATATGAAGGCGCACTTGAATATGCTGATGTTGCTGTAGTATTTTATTCTCCTGATGCTGTAAAAATTAAACAATTGGAAGAAGTAACTTACGAGCAAATTGCGACTTCTTTTAATAGAAAAGATTTAATTATTTACACGAATCCAACTGAGTTTAAAGAATATCTATTCCATTTAAATCTTGATAATTCTGCATTGCTATTGATGAGTTCCGGTAATTACGGCGGATTGAACTTTGATGAAGTCAAAACATTAATTGAATAAACGAAATATATCTAATTTTTAAAGAGAAATCACTGCAAATAGAAAAGCTGCGATTTCTCTTTTTTATTTTCTCAAAATTTATTGAGTGATTTTTCTTATTTTTTATATATTAGCCTTTAAAGATTTTTATAGATGAAGCCAAGTATAAGAGTTGTGAAAACAACCAGCGAAAATCCTGATTTTTTATTTTTGATTGAAACATTCGATACCTTTTTATGGGAGCGATATCCGGAGTTGAAGAAAGAATATTGGGGAAATAATTTAATTGAATTTAATTCGAATGTTTTCATTGTTTATCTTGAAGATGAGCCTGTTGCTTGCGGCTGTTTTAAAAAGTATAATGCAAATTCAGTTGAATTAAAACGGATGTTCGTTTCGCCAAAAGCCAGAGGTTTGGGTTTGGCGCAGTTAATAATTAGAGAACTGGAATTTGAGGCAAAAAATCAAGGCTTTGAAAACATGATTTTAGAAACTTTATATAAACAAGTTGAAGCTATTGGTTTATATCAAAAAGTAGGTTTTAAAATTGTGCAGAACTACGAACCTTATGTGGGATTAACAAATAGTATTTGCATGAGCAAATCGATTAATTCCGGGCAATAAATGGAAATTACTTATATTCCAATTTCAGATTGGTCAGAAGAAGATCGTCCACGCGAAAAATTAATGCAGAAAGGCAAAGAAGCTTTGACTAATGCAGAATTAATGGCAATTCTAATTGGCTCCGGAAGTCGTAACGAATCGGCAGTTGCTTTAAGCAAGCGCATTCTGGCAAGTGTAGATCATAATCTAAATTCTTTAACAAAATTATCTATTTCTCAATTAATGAATTTTAAAGGAATAGGAGAGGTGAAAGCAATTACGATTATTTCTGCTTTAGAATTGGGCCGACGCCGTAGAGTTGAAGAAATTGTCGACTTGGTGAAAATCACTTCCAGTAAAGTAGTTTTTGAAATTATGCAACCTCTAATTGGAGAATTATCCCATGAAGAATTTTGGGTAATTTTTCTGAATAATTCAAATAAAATAATTTCTAAATCGCAGTTAAGCAAAGGTGGTATTACAGGAACAATTGTTGATGCGCGTCTTGTTTTTAAATTAGCTATGGAAAATGGTGCTACAGGCTTGATTTTGTGTCATAATCATCCTTCGGGAAATTTAAAACCAAGCGAAGCCGACAAAGAAATTACAAAGAAACTAAAGTTAGCAGGAGATAGTTTAGATGTTAAAGTTTTAGATCATTTGATTATTACTGAAACAAAATATTATAGTTTTGTAGATGAAGGAATTTTTTAAATTATGAATACGCATATAACCGACATTTTTTTTGATTTAGATCATACACTTTGGGATTTTGATAAAAACTCTGAACTTGCCTTTGATCGAATTTTTAAAGAAAGATTTCCAAGTGTGAAAATTGAGGACTTTATTGAAAAATATATGCCCATAAATCAGGCTTGCTGGAAATTATATCAACATGATAAAATTACACATCAGGAACTTCGTTACAATAGATTAAAGTTTTCGTTTGATGCTTTAGATATTGAGATTTCAGATGAAGATATTGATCAGATTGCAAATGATTATATAGAAACTCTTACAGATAATAATCACTTATTTGACGGTGCAATCGAAGTTCTGGAATATTTGAAACCGAAATATAAATTGCACATTATTACGAATGGTTTTGCAAATGTTCAGGATAAAAAAATAAATAATGCATTGTTGTCGGGTTATTTTGCAACAATTACAAATTCAGAACTGGCTGGTGTAAAAAAGCCAAATAGTATTATCTTTGATTATGCAGTTAATGTAGCGCAGGCTTCAAAAGAAAATTGCATTATGATTGGAGATTGCCTTGATGCCGATGTTAACGGAGCATTAAATGCAGGCTTGGACGCTATTTTTTTTAATGATAAAAAAATAGAAGCTCCACAAAATATTAAACAAATAAATCACTTACTAGAACTAAAAAAATATTTATAACTATGAAAATTAAATTTTTACTGGTTGCCTTATTAATTTCGGTTGTTGGATTTTCGCAATCGATAAATGATTACAAAGCTGTTATTATTCCGTTGAAATATGATTTTACTAAAACAGAAAATCAATACAGATTGTCAACAATAACGAAGTCTAATTTGATTAAAGCCGGTTTTCCTGCGTTTTATACAAATGAAGAAATTCCTGCTGAATACGCTGATCGTTGTCAGCTTTTATACATTGATGTAAAAAAAGAAAGCGGATTTTTGGTAACCAAACTTTTTTTAGAGTTTAAAGATTGCTACGGAAAAGTAATTTATACATCAGAAATTGGAAAAAGTAAAGAAAAAGAATATGATGTAGCTTATAAGGAAAGTCTTGATTTAGCTTTTGTATCGGTACAAAAATTACATTATAAATATAGCGGTAAAGCAATTGCAAGTTCTTCTAAAATTACACCAAATGTTGCAGCAATTCCAATGGAAACCGTTGCAGTAGCGACAACGCCTGTTGCAGATACTTCTGATCCGAATTTGCTGTATGCTCAACCAACAGAAAATGGTTTTCAATTAATTGATAAAACGCCAAAAGTGGTAATGAAGCTGCTAAAAACGTCAAGACCGGATTCTTTTATTGCAATAAAAGATGGTATACAAGGAAGTTTAAACGCCAAAGACAATCAATGGTATTTTGAATATTATCAAAATGATAAATTAGTGTCTGAAAAAGTTTCAGTTAAATTCTAAAATATAAAATTTGGTTTAATAACCATATTTATCTTTCCAACGGTTCTTTAAAAATTCGCGGTTGCTATTCTCTCTTGAATTGCTTCCCGGATTGTAAAGAACCGTTTCTTTTATAGCATCTGGCAAAAATTCCTGCTCAGCAAAATTATTGGCATAATCATGTGAGTATTTATAATCTTCTCCATAACCTAATTCTTTCATTAGCTTTGTTGGAGCATTACGCAAATGAATTGGAACGGGTAAATCTCCGGTTTGTTTTACCAATTGCTGCGCATTTCCAATAGCCATATACGATGCGTTGCTTTTAGGAGAAGTTGCTAAATAAATAGCACATTGGCTTAAAATGATTCGGCTTTCCGGATAACCAATTGTCGAAACAGCCTGAAAAGTATTATTTGCCATTATAAATGCAGTTGGATTTGCATTTCCAATATCTTCACTGGATAGAATAAGCATTCTTCTGGCAATAAATTTTACATCTTCGCCGCCTTCAATCATTCGTGCTAACCAATAAACGGCTCCATTAGGATCGCTTCCCCGAATAGATTTAATAAAGGCGGAAACTATGTCATAATGCTGTTCTCCCGTTTTGTCATACAAAACAGTATTTTGCTGCACTAATTCTAAAACACGGTCATTTGTTATAATGATTTCATCAATTGCAGAAGCATTCACCACAAGTTCAAAAATATTCAACAGTTTTCTTCCGTCACCACCGGAAAGACGGAGTAAAGCTTCGGTTTCTTTCAAAATGATATTTTTTGAAACTAATTCGGCATCTGTTTTCATCGCACGATGCAATAAAGCTTCTAAATCCTGTTTTGTAAAAGCGTTTAGAATATATACCTGACAACGTGATAATAATGCGGGAATTATCTCAAAACTTGGGTTTTCGGTTGTGGCACCAATAAGTGTAATCCAGCCTTTTTCGACTGCTGCCAAAAGAGAATCTTGTTGAGATTTGCTAAATCGATGAATCTCATCAATAAATAAAATTGGATTTTTGGCAGTAAATAACCCGCCGCTTTGCTTTGCTTTTTCAATTACATCGCGAATATCTTTTACGCCGGAATTAATGGCACTTAAAATGTAAAACGGACGTTTTGACTCTTGCGCAATAATTTGTGCTAAGGTCGTTTTCCCTGTTCCGGGAGGTCCCCAAAATATTAATGACGGAATAATTCCTTTTGAAATTTGTTGCGTCAATGATCCGTTTGGCCCAACCAAATGACTCTGACTAATATAATCTTCCAGTTTTTGTGGGCGAATGCGTTCGGCTAAAGGTGCTTCCATTTTGTAAAATTACTATTTTCAATTTTAATTTTATAGTTTAAAGGGTTACAAATCATAACAAAGCATATTGACGTTTTAGCTGACAAATTATCAGTAAATTGTATTTGGATAGTTTTTTGATATTACCATGTGAATCCAATTGTTGAATATATGAAAGACAATCATTTTAAATTTTCTACCGCTGTTGTTGGTCTACCTGTTCTTTTTGTGCTTTTTCTATGGATTATTTATTGGGTTCAGATTCGGTTTGACTTCGATTTTTATCAACATGGAATTTATCCGCGTGATATTTCAGGTTTACAAGGTATTTTGTTTAGTCCTTTTATTCATGAAAATTTAAGTCATTTATATAATAACTCAATTCCGCTTTTTGTATTACTTGCTGCTTTGCAATTTTTTTATCCAAAGCAATCTTTTGCAGTAATTGGATATGGAATTTTGTTTTCAGGTTTGATTACCTGGATTATTGGTCGTTCAAATTATCATATTGGTGCCAGTGGATTGATTTATGTTTTGGTAACTTTTATTTTTTTTAAAGGCATCCAGACAAAATATTATCGATTAGTTGCCCTTTCTTTTGCAGTAGTTTTACTTTATGGAGGTATGATTTGGTATGTTTTTCCAGATGTCGATGCTTCTATTTCGTGGGAAGGCCATTTGGCAGGATTTATTACAGGATTTGCATTAACGTTACTTTATAAAGCACCAGAATATACAAAACCAATTGTTTACGAATGGCAAAAACCAGATTTTAATCCGGATGATGATGCCTTTATGAAACATTTTGATGAGAATGGAAATTTTGTTAATACTGAGAAACCTGAAGATGAATTTGAAACTTTTTCTACTTATTATAATTCAGACGTTTTTGTGAATTATACAATAACTAAATCAGAACTAGACGATAAGTTGTAGTGCGAAAGATTTGATTGAGATTAAATAACTATTTTTGTATAGGTTGTTTTTAATTTCATTTGCCAAATTATGAAAAAGCTAAACTTAATAGTCATATTTTTATTTGTTTTGATAAGTACAAAATTGATAGCACAGTGTGAGGTAAAAAACAGGGTTTTGGGAGATGGAACAATGATGTACTATTTTGAACCTGCGGATTTTTATATTACAAAATCAAAGTCCTTAAAAATTAATATTGTAACAGATAAAGAACATTTTTTTATAGCATTGCAGCCTTTTCCGTTTCCGTCTAAAAAAGAAGGAAAAAATATCAAAGACGATTTAATTATTCATTTATCAGATAATAAAGAATATAAGTTATCGCATTATGATACTCAATACAGACATAATGATTCTATTATGCAGGTTTTATATTTAATGGAAGATAAAGATGTAGAAGCCTTTTCTAAGTTTGAAGCTGTGGTTGCAGAAATTAATATGAAAGGAACTGAATTTGTGAGGGATTATAATTTCAAACTACACAAAGATGCGATAATACAGCAATTAAATTGTTTTTTGAAAAAAGAAGAAGAAAAGCAATAGGTAATAATTTTAGTCTTCGTTTGCGTTTGATTCGGGCTTGTGATGTATTTTTTTGTTTAAATTTTCAAGAAGATTATTGAATGTTAATGTGAGCGCTGCTGCATTTACAATTTGATTTTCATTATCTCGTGGCAAATATTCATTTGCATAAGTTAGTTCCAGTTGAATGTCATCAGTAAATAAATAACCGCCGCCTAAGTTAAATCTGTTGCGATCAAAGAAACTTAATCCCGTTACTTTTGTGCCCGATTTAAAAAATATTTCATCAGAAGCTATGGCATAAAAAACACCTTCCCGAAGAATCTTACTGTTAAGAGGTTTTATATATTTAATTTGTTGGCGGTATCTAAGAACATTTTCATAGTCGTCATCTCCATTTCGCATGTGTCTGAGTTCTATTCGAGCTCTTGTGCTTAAAGTATATCCTGTTTTATGAAAATAATAGATGCCTTGTAGTGCAAACCTCCATTCGGGGGATTTAAATTGTCCAATTTCAGGAACATCTTTATTGTCGTAATAAGCCAGAAATGTAGATAATTTCCAACGAGGAGACAAATAATAATGTCCCCAACCTCTAAATGATCTTTGAATGTTGTTTTGAAAAATATTTGAAGAAGATTCAGTACTGCTATAGGAATTTGCTAAATCCAGCTCAGTCGACCATTTTTCATTTATTGTATTGTTGAATTGTATTTCATTCCAGGACTGGCCATACGTTTTTGTTTGACAATAACCAATTCGCATAAAAAAAAATGTCGCAAATATGCAGCAAAGTTTTTTTATTGATATGCTTTGAACAAATTTGGAAGACATCAATTAATAATTTAAATATTTATTTTGCCATCTTAAATTCTCAACAGTATGTATTTAACTTCTTTGACGTACAGCTTCGTATAAAAATGCACCACAAGCAACAGAAACGTTTAGTGATCCAATTGTTCCAAACATTGGTAATTTGGCTTTTTCATCAACAATTTTTAAAACTGAAGGGTTTATACCTCTGTCTTCAGATCCCATAATAATTGCTACGGGTTCGTTTAATGAGAGATCGTAAATATTTGAATCGGTTTTTTCAGTTGCAGCAACAGTTTTGATTCCTGATCCTTGTAAATAGAAGATTGCATCTTTAATATGTTCTACTTTGCAAATTGGCACGTTAAAAACTGCTCCGGCAGATGTTTTAACTGTGTCACCATTAACTGGCGCTGATCCTGCTTTTTGAACAATAATTCCGTTTACACCGGTACATTCCGCCGTTCTGATAATTGCACCAAAATTACGTGCATCAGAAATTTGATCTAGTATTAAAAATAATGGTTTTGAACCAGATTGTATCGTTGACTCAACAAGATGTTCTAAATCAATAAATCCAATAGGAGAGATTGTTGCAACGGCACCTTGATGGTTATTTGGTGTTAAGCGATTTAGTTTTTCTACAGGTACATATGAAAAATTAATATTAGCGCGTTTCATCACTTTCATTAAATCTTTCATTAATTCTCCAGAAATTTCTTTTTGGATGAATACTTTGTCTACTTCTTTTCCTGCCTGAATTGCTTCTATAATTGCTCTAATTCCAAATATTTGATGTTCTTTTTCCATGCAGCAAATATAGGTATAATGTTTATATAAAAAAAAACCACTCTGAATGAACAGAGTGGTTTAATATATTTATTTGAGAATAAATTAGAATTTATCCCAGAATAATTTTGTTATAGCTGTATCACCACCAATTTTAGTAGCAGCAGCCTGGTAACTAGTTTTGTTTAATGTTTGCTCAATTCCTGGATACGTGTAACGCTTAGGAACTTCTTTTAGCTCATTAAATGTAATAGTTGGAGCAGCAAGAACCGGGAAATCTAATCTTCTGTAAGAAGTCCATGCTTCAAATCCTCTGTTGTAAAGAGCGATCCAAGATTGTTCTCCAATTTTTTGTTTCCATGTTCCAGTAGCAGTTGCGTATGCAACATCTGTTCTAGCCAAGTAAGTTGTAATAGCAGCTGGTGCTACACCCCAATCTTGCATAGATGCAGTAATTGCAGCATTGTAATGCGTAGCAGCAGTTCCACTAACAGCAATACCTCTTTCTGCAGCTTCAGCTAACAAGAATTCAATTTCAGAATAAGTTAACAATACTCCTGGATATTCTGGATCTTGAATAGTCTCAGTAATGTGAGAGTAATTTCCATAGGTATTAAGAGCTCCGTAAACACCACCAGTATAAACTCCTGATCCTGATCCGTCAGGGAAATCTGTGAAGAACTTAGGTCTTCTTGGGTCAGCAAGTGCATTTAATTTGTTAACAAAAGTATCTGCTGGCAAAAAGTCATCACGTCCAGAAGCAACTAAGTCAACATATAATGGGTTAGCATTTGGTTGAACCTCTGCATATTGTAAATACGCTCCATCAGAATTTTGTGTAAATATACCAGCGCTTACAGCAGCTAATGCTTGAGTACTTGCATATGCAGGATCTGCATCAGCCATGTTTATTGCCATTCTAAAACGAAGTGAATTAGCAAATTTAGCCCATTTTGCAGTATCTCCACCGTAAACAAGGTCAGCATCACCAAAACTATCATTAGTTTGATCTAATGATGCAGAAGCTGCAGCTAATTTACCAATAAGATCTTTGTAAATAGTTTGAGCGTCATCGTATTTTGGTAGTGGATGTCCAATAATATCTAATGATTCAGTATAAGGTACATCACCAAAAGTATCAACCAAAATTCCGTAAGCATAAGCACTTAGAATATCTATTACCGCAATTTTATTATCTAAAACTTTTGCATCAGCAGGAGATCCTACAAAATTTGCTTTTTCAGTTAATAATAGGTTTTTAGATTCTTTAAAGTCTCTTAATACATCACGATATAAAACAGCCCAGTGTGTATCAGGAATTTTACGCCCTGTAAGATCGTATTGACTTTCTTGTGGGTATAAAGTTTCTGTCCATTGTTGTGCATACAATCTAAAAACGTTAACGTTTACCGATGTACTTGTTACTTGGTCCATTAACGCATGTTCAGCATTTGTAAACAAATATTGAGGCTGAGTGGTTGTTGGACGTTTAGTGTCTGCATTTAATCCTGTAATGTCATCACTGCATGATGCAAACAAGGATAAAATTGGTATTAATATAAGAAGTCTACTTTTCATAGCTTAGAATTTTATTGTTAAGTTACAACCGATATTTCTGGTTGTTGGTGTAGATCCGATAGATAGTCCTAGAGAACCTGCATTTGATCCTAATCCACTTTCTGGGTCAGCATCTGGAAGGTTTTTTTGAATTATCCATAAGTTAGATCCAATAAGAGAGATTTTAGCGTCAACTAATTTTAATTTTTGTACTAAAGAAGTTGGTAATGTATAAGTGATGTTTACTTCTCTTAATTTGATGAAACCAGCATCATAAACATATTCACTTCTTGGTGCAGTAGTGTAAGCGTTAGTAACAACTCCACCTACTACATAAGCTGTTCTTGTAGTGTTTGGTGTTCCGTCAGCATATACACCTGGAAGGATTACACCACCACTATCAGCTCCAGTAGTAACTGCGCTTCTTTTTGGGTTACCTAATTCATTATTAGCTCCAGTTTCGTCTGATAAACCAGATCCTACACCGTACCATAAGTCAGTTGAGAATACATCTCCACCATGTTTAGCATCAATTAAGAAACTGAATGATAAACTTTTGTATGAGAATTTGTTACGGATACCACCAATCCAGTCTGGATTAACATTACCAATAATGTTATTCGTAGAAGAATTAATTACATATCTACCTGTTGTAGGGTTTACAACTTTTTGGCCATCAGCAGTATAAGTGTAATCAGTACCTTTTAATACTCCAAAAGGTTGTCCAACTACAGCGTTCAATGTTACTGTACCAGGGAAAGAACTAATTTGTAAGTTTTCAATTCCATCAGCTAACTTAGTAACTTCGTTTTCGTTTTTAGACCAGTTTACGTTAATGTCCCAAGCAAAGTTTGTAGTTTTAATTGGTGTAACGTTAAATTGAACCTCAATACCTTTATTTTGAATATTAGCAGCATTGATATAACGGTTTGTGTTACCAGTAGAAGTTGAATAAGGAACAAGAATTGCTTCTCCGTTATTGATGTTTTTGTAAGCACTCACATCAAATCCTATTCTTCTGTTTAAAAATTGCATCTCAAGACCTATCTCAGTTGTTTCAGTTTTAATTGGCTCTAAGAATGGGTTGTTTTTCGTACTGTTAACAGAGTATTGTTGTTGTCCGTTAAAAGCATCAATTTTAGAGTAAGTATCAATTAAAGCTTGTCCTGGAGTTCCAAGTGGGCTTTCAGAATATCCACCTCTTAATTTACCAAAAGTTAACCAGCTTGCGTTTACGTTTTTAGAGAAAACCCAGCTTCCAGAAGCTGAATAACTGTTTTGAACGTTATCTTCTGCAGGTAAGCTAGAGAAAGCATCTCTACGTGCAGTAGCATCGATAAAGAAAGTATCTAAATAACCAAGAGACGCAGAAGCATAGTAACTGTTTACTCCTAATTTAGTAGCTCTTTCATAAGGAGCTGGAGGGTTTACTCTTGAGTTAGATAAACTGTATAATTCAGGAACAATTAAACCTCCTTGAGTTGAAGCAGTGATTGTGTTGAAAACATTTCTTTTTATTGTTCCCCCAGCTACTCCGGTTAAGTTGAAATTCTCTCCAAAATTCTTTTTAAATGTAAAAAGTAAATCGTAATTCTGTTCTGAGAAGTTTCCGTTGTAACGTTGGTATCCAGAAGTTTCGTCAAATCCATTGATTCCAAAAGTTTTAGCTACTGAACCAACAGCTACTCTTTCTTCACGAATTTCATCGTAAGTATCTGTAGATATTTTTGCAGTTGCAGAAACCCAGTCAGCAATTTTGTATGTGAAGTTTGCATAACCTACAAAACGATTTCTTGAATCATTTTGATAGTTTTGGTAACGCTCAAAATATGGGTTATTCCAGAAGTTTGGAGCTCCATCGTCAGCAGTTTTTCTGTTCCAAGTAATATTTTGTCCACCTGAAGCATTATAAGCTTGCTCTAGTTGTTTGATGTCAACGTTAGTTTGCCACCATTGACGGAAACCAGAAATAAAGTTATCGCTATATCCAGTCATATTTCTACCAACTGCATTTTGATTAGCGAAATTAGCAAAAGCACTAAGCGATAATCTGTCAGTAAATTGGTGGTTTAATTTTAAACTGAAGTTGTTTTTCTTAATCTCACTATTTGGTAAAATACCAGTTTGATTTGTATTCGTGAAATTGAATACTACGTTTGTTTTTTCATTTCCATCTTCAAATGCAATACTGTTTACTAATGACAGTGAGTTTTTAAAGAATGAATTTGGATCATTTTTAGCAGCTGTCCAAGGAGTAGCTTTACCATAGTTTGCATTACCAGGATATGCAGAAAAAGCATCCCATTGGTATACGTTAAGATTTGGATCAAATCTGTTTCCAGCAGAAGCATCATCTCCCATATACACAACTCTGTCCTTTATACCATCGCCATCAATGTCAGCAGATGTGTCAAATGAACCACCGTAACCAGCACCGTAATTTTTTTGGTATTTTACGAAAGTGCTTTTGTCAGGAGAGCCGCTTACTACTTCAGAAGAAACAGTGATTCCAAGCCCTTTTTTAGCTTTTCCTTTTTTAGTAGTAATCATTAAAACCCCATTACCAGCTAAGTATCCGTATAGAGCAGATGCAGCAGCACCTTTTAATACGTTGATGCTTTCGATGTCTTCTGGGTTAATATCCATACCAGTGTTACCGTAATCATAACCTTGTCTACCTGTAGATTGAGATGTCAAACCATCAGTAGAAGTGTTTGCGTTGTTAATTGGCATACCGTCAATTACAATAAGCATTTCATTAGTTTGAGAAATAGATTTGATACCACGAGAAATTGCACTTGTAGAACCTCCAAAGTTAGAGTTTCTTGTAATGTTAACACCTGCAACTTTTCCAGAAAGTTCATTTAAGAAGTTTCCACTAGATGTACCGTTTCTTAAATCTCCTCCTTTAACTTCTTGAGTAGCATAACCAAGAGATTTTTTCTCTCTTTTAATACCTAAAGCTGTTGTTACTACAACACCTTCAAGTTCTTGTGCATCTCCTGCTAATTTTACATTAACTGTTGATGAAGTTGCAGCTACTTCTTGAGTTTTCATCCCAATGTAGCTAAATACCAAAATTTGGCTTGTTGATGCTTTGATAGAGAATTTACCATCAAAATCAGTTTGCGTTCCAGATTTTGTCCCTTTTAACAATACACTTACACCTGGCAAAGGCATACCTGAATTGTCAGTTACAATTCCTGAAACAGCTCTTTCTTGCGCAAAAGTTAGTTGCGCCACTAGTACTAATAAAAGCACTAAGAATCCATTGAACTTTAGTTTCATTTTTAAATATTTTGAATTAGTATCGCAAAACTCTTAATAATTTGTTAACTTTCCTAATAAATAAAAATCTTTTTTTGTTAAACATTAAAATTTAACATTATAACATATGTTTATGATAGTGTTATATAATTGTAGTTCCTTTGTTTTTTCGGCACCATTTGTAAGAGTAATTTTCAATAAACCGTTTGTGGTTTGTATTCCTGTTCCCGCGCCAATTCCTATTAATTTTTTTATTTTATTTTGATTCATATTGCTTGTTAAGTCTTGATATAACCCATAATCGAGAATTGAATTGATATATAAGTTTTTTGAGACAAGATATCTGTATTCTGTAAGAATTAGAGAATTGAAATTGGCTTGCAGACTATTTTCTAAAAATCCCCTAATTGAGTTCATTCCGCCAAAACGAAATAATTCGTTCGAAATGTAATTTTTACTGTTAAGATAAAAATTTTGTGAATTTATGTTAATATAATTCCTCTCGTTTAGCTCAAAATTGAATGACAAGTTTATGTTTGTGTAAAATTGTTTGCTTGATTCTGCTGTTTCCGGATTGTTGTTTGTGTTTCTTTTTCCGTAACCCAATATGAAATTAATAAATGCTTTTTTAGGGAATAGATTATTTAAAGCGTCGATTTTTTTATAATCGAATGACGTGGTAATGTATGAATTTTTATAATCGCTAATTGTTGCATTATTTGCATTTTGAATATCGCTTGATTCAGTAGACTGGTATCCCAGATATATTCTTGAATTATAGTTTAAGTAATAACCTAAGTCAATTGCAGTTTTTGTATTTTGAAAAGTACTGTCTTGTTTAAATATGTTTAATTGTGCTTTTATTCCTAGTGATGAATTAAAAATATAAGGTATTTCTATTTTAGTGTTGAATGTTTTTTGGTCATTGCCATCGCTTTTCCAGTAAAGGGAGAATTCTTCTCCTGAGTGAAGTATGTTCTGTAAAGTTATGTCCAAATATCCGTTCAGGTTTAGTTTTTTGTTCTCATCATTTGAAAATCCAATATACCCATCAAACGTATTTGTTTTTCTTTTTTGTATGTAAGCATAAATTTTGGTTGAGTCTCTGGTAAATAATATTTCCGGATATTTTGTTTGACTCACAAATTCATAGTTGTTAATATCGTTGTAAAGCTCTTTGATGGCTTCGCGGTTAAAAGTTCTGTTGATGTATTTTTTATTAAGCTGTTTTAAATGGCCTTTTGGGAAAATTTCTTTTTTGGTATTGTTGTCGGAGTAATTTAGAATAATGGAATTTAGTGTTCGTTTTTTTTCGGATTTAAAATTTAAGTCGGCATAAATTATTGAATTCCTTCTTTGAATATTTTTAAGATTAATTTTTGTTAGTGCGTAACCGGTTTTTTCAGCGTCGTTTATTTTCTGGTTAAGGTAGTTTTCTACTTCTTCATAAGGTAGAATTATAGTGTCGTTTTCTGTTTTTTCAGAATCAGAAAAAAGATTATTTATACCTATATATATATGTATTTTTTTTATTCTTTGTTTCAGCTTAATTATTGATGCATATGAACTGTCATTTATTCTTTTTGTTTCCAGCACTTTATTGTCTAAAAAACCCTTTTTTGAAAGTTTTTCTGAAGTGATTTTTAGTTCATTAAAAAGTGATTTTATATTTGAATGTTTGGTAGAATAATTTAAAGAATCTATGATTTTGTTTTCATCTTTATTCGTGCCATATATCTTTAAATTAAAATTTTGCGCATAGAAAGAAATGCTTATAAAGAAAAAAAGGAATATAAAGGATAACTGTTTCAAGTGCAATTGTTTCATTTATTAAAAGTATTGCAAATATCTATTGTTTGTTTGTAAAATCATAAGCTTAAATAATGTTCTTGAAAATTAATAGATTAACGTTTGTATAGTGAAAAATATTTTATACATTTGCAACCCCGTAAAAAGCGGGAATTTAATATACATAATAAATTTTTAGTATTAATTATGCCAACAATTCAACAATTAGTAAGAACAGGAAGAACTCAGATAACTAAGAAGAGTAAATCGGTTGCTTTAGATTCTTGTCCTCAAAG
This sequence comes from Flavobacterium sp. N1736, assembly GCF_025947065.1. Classification (NCBI taxonomy): domain Bacteria; kingdom Pseudomonadati; phylum Bacteroidota; class Flavobacteriia; order Flavobacteriales; family Flavobacteriaceae; genus Flavobacterium; species Flavobacterium sp. N1736. The sequence continues at coordinate 3,147,809 of NZ_CP109994.1, read as the reverse complement.
AAGAGGGGTTTGTACGCGTGTTTACACTACTACACCAAAAAAACCAAACTCTGCAATGCGTAAAGTTGCGCGTGTACGTTTGACAAATGGTAATGAAGTGAATGCTTACATCCCTGGAGAAGGACACAATTTACAAGAGCACTCGATAGTATTAGTTAGAGGCGGAAGGGTAAAAGATTTACCAGGTGTTAGATATCATATCGTTCGTGGAGCGCTTGACACGTCAGGAGTTGCAGGAAGAACGCAAAGAAGATCTAAGTACGGTGCTAAACGCCCAAAAGAAGCAAAAAAGTAATTTAAAACTTTTAAGAAAAAGACATGAGAAAAAGAGCGGCAAAGAAAAGACCACTTTTACCAGATCCGAGGTTTAACGACCAATTGGTAACGCGTTTTGTGAACAACTTAATGTGGGACGGTAAGAAATCTACAGCTTTCAAAGTATTTTATGATGCAATTGACATCATTGAGTCTAAAAAGCAGGATTCAGAAAAATCTTCATTAGAAATTTGGAAAGATGCTTTAACAAACGTTATGCCTCACGTAGAAGTACGTAGTCGTAGAGTAGGTGGAGCTACATTTCAAATTCCAATGCAAATTAGACCAGACAGAAAAATTTCTATGGCAATGAAGTGGTTAATACTTTATTCTAGAAGAAGAAATGAAAAATCTATGGCACAACGTCTAGCGTCAGAATGTTTAGCTGCTGCTAAAGAAGAAGGTGCTGCGGTTAAGAAAAGAATGGATACTCACAAGATGGCAGAAGCTAACAAAGCTTTCTCTCACTTTAGATTTTAATTCGTAAGAAATGGCTAGAGATTTAAAATATACAAGAAATATCGGAATTGCTGCTCACATTGATGCTGGTAAAACAACAACAACGGAGCGTATCCTTTTTTATACTGGAAAGTCACATAAAATTGGTGAAGTACATGATGGTGCTGCAACAATGGACTGGATGGCTCAAGAGCAAGAAAGAGGTATTACAATTACTTCAGCTGCAACAACTTGTGAGTGGAATTTTCCAACTGAACAAGGTAAAATTTTGCCTGAATCTTTGCCATACCACTTTAATATTATTGATACTCCCGGACACGTTGATTTTACTGTAGAGGTAAACCGTTCTTTACGTGTACTTGATGGATTAGTTTTCTTGTTTAGTGCTGTTGACGGTGTTGAACCACAATCAGAAACTAACTGGAGACTTGCAGATCAGTACAGAGTTCCACGTATGGGATTCGTAAATAAAATGGACCGTCAAGGATCTAACTTTTTGGCAGTTTGTCAACAAGTTCGTGATATGTTAAAATCAAATGCTGTTGCGATCACTTTGCCAATTGGTGAAGAAAATGATTTCAAAGGTGTTGTAGATTTAGTAAAAAACCAAGCTATTATTTGGCATGATGCAACTCAAGGGGCGACTTTTGATATTGTTGAAATTCCTGCTGATATGGTTGCAGAGGTTAAAGAGTACAGATCTATCCTTATTGAAGCAGTTGCTGACTACGATGAAAATCTTTTAGAGAAATTCATGGAAGATGAAAACTCTATTACAGAGGAAGAAATCAACAATGCTTTAAGGGCTGCTACTATGGATATGGCTATCATTCCTATGATCGCTGGTTCTTCTTTTAAAAACAAAGGAGTTCAATTCATGTTAGATGCAGTATGTAAATATTTACCTTCTCCAATGGATAAAGAAGGTATCGAAGGGATTCATCCTGATGATGCTGAATTATTAGAAGAAGATCAAACTAAAATCTTGCGTAAGCCAGATGTAAAAGAGCCGTTCGCTGCTTTGGCATTTAAAATTGCTACTGACCCATTCGTAGGTCGTTTAGCTTTCTTCCGTGCTTACTCTGGTCGTTTAGATGCTGGTTCTTATGTTTTGAACACTCGTTCAGGAAACAAAGAAAGAATTTCTCGTATCTACCAAATGCACGCTAACAAACAAAATCCAATCGAATATATTGAGGCTGGAGATATTGGAGCTGCTGTTGGATTTAAAGATATTAAAACTGGAGATACATTGTGTGATGAAAAACACCCAATTATTCTTGAGTCAATGAAATTCCCTGCACCGGTAATTGGTATTGCAATTGAACCTAAAACTAAAGCCGACGTTGATAAAATGGGTATGGCTTTGGCTAAATTAGCTGAAGAGGATCCAACATTTACTGTTAGAACAGATGAGGCTTCAGGGCAAACTATTATCTCAGGTATGGGTGAGCTTCACTTAGATATCTTGGTAGATCGTATGAAACGTGAATTTAAAGTTGAAGTGAACCAAGGTGAGCCTCAAGTCGAATATAAAGAAGCGTTTACAAGAACTGCAACACATAGAGAGACTTACAAGAAACAATCAGGAGGTCGTGGTAAATTCGGTGATATCGTATTTACACTTGAGCCAGCTGACGAAGTTGATGGTAAAGTTCCTGTTGGATTGCAATTTATTAATGCAGTAAAAGGTGGTAACGTTCCTAAAGAATATATTCCATCTGTAGAAAAAGGTTTCCGTGAAGCTATGAAAACTGGTCCTTTGGCTGGTTATCAAGTGGATAGTTTGAAAGTAACTTTGACAGACGGATCTTTCCACCCTGTCGATTCTGATGCTCTTTCTTTTGAATTAGCTGCGAGAATGGGTTATAGAGAAGTAGCTAAGGCTGCTGGAGCAATTATTCTTGAGCCAATCATGAAAATGGAAGTTATTACTCCTGAAGAAAACATGGGGGATATCGTAGGTGATATCAACCGTCGTAGAGGTCAGGTCAATGACATGGGTGATAGAAACGGTGCTAAAACTATTAAAGCTGATGTGCCTTTATCAGAAATGTTTGGATATGTAACAACATTAAGAACATTGTCTTCTGGTAGAGCTACTTCAACAATGGAGTTTTCTCACTATGCAGAAACACCTTCTAATATTTCAGAAGCTGTAATTAAAAAAGCAAAAGGTAACGCTTAATTCTTAAGAAAATGAGTCAAAAAATCAGAATAAAACTAAAATCTTACGATCACATGTTGGTAGACAAGTCTGCTGAAAAGATCGTAAAAACAGTAAAAACTACTGGAGCAGTTGTAACAGGTCCAATTCCGTTGCCAACTCACAAAAAACTTTTCACTGTACTACGTTCTCCGCACGTTAACAAAAAAGCGAGAGAGCAATTTGAAGTAATGTCATACAAGAGATTGATTGATATTTATTCATCTTCATCTAAAACTATTGATGCTTTAATGAAACTTGAATTGCCAAGTGGAGTTGAAGTAGAAATAAAAGTGTAATTTTTTATTATATTTTATATAGAAAAGCGAGACAGAAATGTCTCGCTTTTTTTATGATTAAAAGTTTACTTAGTAATTATTTTTGGAAATGCTTTTGTGTTTAATTTTTTCTTGTTTTTAACAGAGATGTCTTTGATTTAGGTAGTTACGAGATTTTTTTGTTTGGAAGATTAAGTAATTGTTAAGGTAGTTGTTGTTGCAGGTTAAAATAGTAGAAAATAATTTTTGTGATAAATAAATTGCTTGAAGTGGTTGGACTGAAGCTTTGATTTTGATTATGAGCTATTTAATTTTTCTAACTGTTTGGTATATTCAATTTTAATGTATACTTTTGCACTCCCTGTTTGGAAATTTCTGTTATTTTCAAATTGAAGGGAATTTTAGTAATTAATAATTAATATTTATGTCTGGGTTAATTGGTAAAAAAATCGGCATGACTAGTATTTTCGACGAAAACGGGAAAAACATTCCTTGTACAGTAATCGAGGCTGGGCCGTGTGTTGTTACCCAAGTCAGAACCAAAGGTGTTGACGGGTACGAAGCGTTGCAACTTGGTTTCGATGACAAAAACGAGAAACATTCCACTAAAGCGGCTTTAGGTCACTTTAAAAAAGCTGGAACTGTTGCTAAGAAAAAAGTCGTTGAATTTCAAGATTTTGCAACTGAACAAAAATTAGGAGATCTTATTGATGTTTCTATTTTTGCTGAAGGAGAATTTGTAGATGTACAAGGTGTATCTAAAGGTAAAGGTTTTCAAGGGGTTGTTAAACGTCACGGATTTGGTGGTGTTGGACAAGCAACTCACGGTCAACACAACCGTTTAAGAGCGCCAGGTTCTGTAGGAGCTTCTTCATATCCATCTAGAGTATTCAAAGGAATGCGTATGGCTGGAAGAATGGGAGGAGACAATGTAAAAGTTCAAAACCTTAGAGTTTTAAAAGTAGTTGCTGAAAAGAATCTACTTGTTATTAAAGGATGTGTTCCTGGACATAAAAACTCTTATGTAATCATTCAGAAGTAATGGAAGTAAAAGTATTAGATTTCAACGGAAAAGATACTGGGAGAAAAGTTCAACTTTCTGATTCAGTATTCGCAATTGAACCAAACAATCACGCTGTATACCTTGATGTTAAGCAATATCTTGCTAATCAAAGACAAGGGACTCACAAAGCTAAAGAAAGAGCTGAAGTGACGGGAAGTACACGTAAGATTAAAAAACAAAAAGGAACAGGTACAGCTCGTGCGGGAAGTATCAAAAATCCATTGTTTAAAGGTGGTGGAACAATTTTCGGGCCAAGACCAAGAAGTTATTCATTTAAATTGAATAAAAGCTTGAAAAGATTGGCAAGAAAATCAGCTTTCTCAATCAAAGCAAAAGAGTCGAATATTATCGTTCTTGAGGACTTTAATTTTGAAACTCCAAACACTAAAAATTTCATTAACGTTTTGAAAGCTTTAGGGTTAGATAATAAAAAATCTCTATTTGTGTTGGGAGAGTCGAATAAAAATGTATATTTGTCCTCACGCAATTTAAAGGCTTCTAATGTCGTAACTAGCTCAGAATTAAGCACTTACGCTATTTTAAACACTAATAATTTAGTGCTTTTAGAAGGTTCTTTGGAGTTAATTGAAGAAAATTTAAGCAAATAATAGGAGTATGAGTATCATAATTAGACCTATAGTAACAGAAAAAGTAACCAAAGAAAGTGAAGTTTTAAACCGCTTCGGATTCGTTGTTGACAAAAAAGCAAACAAAGTTCAAATTAAGAAAGCTGTTGAAGCTGCTTATGGAGTAACTATCGTTTCAGTTAACACGATGAACGTAAGACCGGATAGAACTACAAAATACACTAAAAGTGGTTTGATCAGTGGAAAGACAAATGCAATTAAGAAAGCGATTGTTCAAGTACAAGAAGGAGAAACAATTGATTTTTACAACAATATCTAAGATAGAAAAATGTCAGTAAGAAAATTAAAACCTATTACCCCAGGTCAGCGATTTAGAGTTGTGAATGGTTATGACGCCATTACAACTGATAAGCCGGAACGCTCTTTGATAGCGCCGATAAAAAACTCTGGAGGTAGAAATAGTCAAGGAAAGATGACCATGCGTTATACGGGTGGTGGTCACAAGCAGAGATATCGTATTATTGATTTCAAACGTACAAAAGAAGGAATTCCAGCTACAGTGAAATCAATTGAGTATGATCCAAATCGTACTGCATTTATCGCTTTATTAGCTTATGCTGATGGAGAGAAAACATACGTTATTGCTCAAAACGGATTGAAAGTTGGTCAGAAACTAGTTTCTGGTCCAGAATCTCAACCTGAAATTGGTAATACATTGCCTTTAAGCAGAATTCCTTTAGGAACTGTAATCTCTTGTATTGAGTTACGTCCAGGTCAAGGAGCGGTAATCGCTCGTTCAGCTGGAACATTTGCTCAATTAATGGCAAGAGATGGAAAATATGCTACAATTAAAATGCCATCTGGTGAAACAAGATTAATCTTGTTAACTTGTTCGGCTACAATTGGAGCTGTTTCTAATTCAGACCACCAATTAGTTGTATCAGGAAAAGCTGGTAGAACAAGATGGTTAGGAAGAAGACCTAGAACAAGACCTGTTGCAATGAACCCTGTTGATCACCCAATGGGTGGTGGAGAAGGACGTTCTTCTGGTGGACATCCACGTTCAAGAAATGGAATACCAGCAAAAGGTTATAGAACTCGTTCTAAGAAAAACCCGAGTAACAAGTATATCGTAGAACGTAGAAAGAAATAATAAGATATGGCACGTTCATTAAAAAAAGGACCTTTCGTTCATTATAAGTTAGACAAGAAAGTTCAGGAAAACGTAGAAAGTGGTAAAAATAGTGTAGTAAAGACTTGGTCTAGAGCTTCTATGATTACTCCAGATTTCGTTGGACAAACTATCGCAGTTCATAACGGTCGTCAATTTGTACCAGTTTACGTAACAGAAAACATGGTAGGTCACAAATTAGGAGAATTTTCACCAACTAGATCTTTTAGAGGTCATGCTGGAGCAAAAAATAAAGGTAAAAAATAAGAAGCAATGGGAGTTCGTAAAAGAGAAACAGCAGATGCGAGAAAAGAGGCTAATAAGTCTATTGCTTTCGCAAAATTGAATAACTGCCCTACTTCACCTAGAAAAATGCGCTTAGTAGCGGACTTGGTAAGAGGTCAGAAGGTAGAAAGAGCACTTAACATCTTAAGATTCAGTTCTAAAGAAGCTTCAAGAAAATTAGAAAAACTATTATTATCTGCAATCAACAACTGGGAGCAAAAAAATAGTGAAGGTAATTTAGAAGAAGCTGGATTATTTGTTAAAGAGATCAGAGTAGATGGTGGAATGATGTTGAAAAGACTTCGTCCAGCTCCACAAGGTCGTGCACACAGAATAAGAAAACGTTCTAATCACGTAACAATCGTGCTTGGAGCTATCAATAACACACAAAGCAATTCTTAAGCAGCATGGGACAAAAGACAAATCCAATTGGAAATAGACTTGGTATCATCAGAGGGTGGGACTCAAACTGGTATGGTGGAAATGATTACGGTGATAAACTTGCCGAAGATCACAAAATCAGAAAGTATATCCACGCTCGTTTATCAAAAGCTAGTGTATCTAAAGTAATCATCGAGAGAACTTTGAAACTTGTAACCGTTACTATCACTACTGCCAGACCTGGTATCATTATCGGAAAAGGTGGACAAGAGGTAGACAAGTTGAAAGAGGAACTTAAGAAAGTTACTGACAAAGAGGTTCAAATCAACATCTTTGAAATTAAAAGACCTGAATTAGATGCTTATCTTGTGGCGACAAGCATCGCTCGTCAAATCGAAAGCCGTATTTCTTACAGACGTGCAATCAAAATGGCTATTGCTGCTTCTATGCGTATGAACGCTGAAGGTATCAAAGTTTTGATTTCTGGTCGTTTAAATGGTGCTGAGATGGCACGTTCAGAAGGTTTCAAAGAAGGTAGAATTCCTCTATCAACTTTCAGAGCTGATATTGATTATGCTTTGGCTGAAGCTCACACTACTTATGGTAGAATGGGTATCAAAGTATGGATCATGAAAGGTGAAGTTTATGGAAAGAGAGATCTTTCTCCGCTTGCAGGAATGGATAAAAAACAATCTGGAACTGGTGGTGGTAAAGGTGGAGATGCCCCTAGAGGTAAATCTAACTTTAATAAAGGTGGAAAACCAGACGCTCGTAAAAGAAAGTAAATTTTTAAACTAAAGAAAAATGTTACAGCCTAAAAGAACAAAATACCGTAAGGTACAAAAGGGTAAAATGAAAGGTAACTCTCAAAGAGGGCATGAACTTTCTAATGGAATGTTTGGTATTAAATCTGTACATGAAGATGGAATGTTCTTAACTTCTCGTCAAATCGAAGCTGCACGTATTGCTGCAACTCGTTTCATGAAGAGAGAAGGACAATTATGGATCAAAATATTTCCAGACAAACCAATTACTAAGAAGCCTCTTGAGGTACGTATGGGTAAAGGTAAAGGTGCCGTTGAATATTGGGCTGCCGTTGTTAAACCCGGAAGAATTATGTTTGAAGTTGGAGGAGTTCCTTTATCAGTTGCAAAAGAGGCTTTACGTCTTGCAGCTCAAAAGCTTCCAGTAAAAACTAAATTCGTCGTTGCTAGAGATTTCGAAGCATAATTAAATTTATATTATGAAACAATCAGAAATAAAAGATCTTTCTGCAGCGGAGTTGCAAGAAAAACTTAGTCAAACTAAGAAAATATATGCTGACCTAAAAATGGCTCACGCTATTTCTCCAATTGAGAACCCACTTCAAATTAGAAGTGTAAGAAGAACAGTTGCAAGATTGGCTACAGAGTTAACTAAAAGAGAGTTACAATAATTGTATTCTGCTGAAAGATGGAAGAAAAAAGAAATTTAAGAAAAGAAAGAATAGGTGTTGTTACTTCAAATAAAATGGATAAATCTATTGTTATTGCTGAAGTAAGAAAAGTAAAACACCCATTATACGGTAAGTTCGTGTTGAAAACAAAGAAATACGTTGCACACGACGAAACAAACGACTGTAACATTGGAGATACTGTAAGAATTAGCGAAACGCGTCCTTTAAGTAAAACAAAATGTTGGAGATTAGTTGAAATCTTAGAAAGAGCTAAATAATTATGGTACAACAGGAATCAAGACTAAAAGTAGCAGATAACACGGGAGCAAAAGAAGTTTTAACTATCCGTGTTTTAGGAGGTACCAAAAGAAGGTATGCCTCTGTTGGTGACAAGATTGTAGTATCTATTAAAGATGCAACTCCTAACGGTAACGTTAAAAAAGGAGCTGTTTCAACTGCAGTTGTTGTACGTACCAAAAAAGAAGTGAGAAGAGCTGATGGTTCTTATATTCGTTTCGATGATAATGCATGTGTTCTTTTGAACGCTGCAGGGGAAATGAGAGGAACACGTGTTTTTGGTCCGGTAGCAAGAGAACTTCGTGAAAAACAATTCATGAAAATTGTATCATTAGCACCAGAAGTGCTTTAATTCGTTTTAAGATGATAAAGCTAAAAATAAAATCAGGAGATATCGTAAGAGTTATTGCTGGAGACCATAAAGGTGCTGAAGGTAAAGTTTTACGTGTTTACCGTGAGAAAAATAAAGCGATAGTTGAAGGTGTAAACATGGTTTCGAAACATACAAAACCAAGTGCTAAAAACCCTCAAGGTGGTATCGTTAAGAAAGAAGCTTCTATACAAATATCTAACATTTCACTAATTGATCCTAAAACTAAGGAAACAACTAGAGTTGGTATTAGAGTAGAAGGAGATAAGAAAGTAAGATTTTCAAAAAAATCTAATCAAGTACTATAGTAATGGCATATACACCTAGACTAAAAGAAGAATATAAGAGTAGAGTAATCTCTGCTCTTAAAGAGGAATTCGGATATACAAACGTGATGCAAGTTCCAAAACTTGAAAAAATCGTTTTGAGCCGTGGAGTTGGTGCAGCTGTATCTGATAAAAAACTTATTGACTATGCGGTTGATGAGTTAACAAAGATCACTGGACAAAAAGCAGTATCTACAATTTCAAAGAAAGACGTTGCGTCATTCAAATTGAGAAAAGGGATGCCTATTGGAGCAAAAGTTACTTTACGTGGTGAAAGAATGTATGAGTTTTTAGATAGACTTGTAACTTCTGCTTTACCACGCGTTAGAGATTTTAGTGGTATCAAAGCTACTGGTTTCGACGGAAGAGGTAATTACAACCTTGGAGTTTTAGAGCAAATCATTTTCCCGGAAATTGATATTGACAAAGTAAACAAAATTTCAGGAATGGATATTACATTTGTTACTACTGCAAAAACAGACAAGGAAGCAAAGTCATTATTGGCTGAATTAGGATTACCTTTTAAAAAGAATTAAGACATGGCTAAAGAATCAATGAAAGCCCGTGAGGTGAAAAGAGAGAAAACGGTAGCTAAGTATGCTGAGAAAAGAAAAGCTTTGAAAGAAGCTGGAGATTTTGAAGGTTTACAAAAATTACCTAAAAATGCTTCACCAGTTCGTTTGCATAATCGTTGTAAATTAACAGGTAGACCAAGAGGTTATATTCGTCAATTTGGTATTTCACGTGTAACTTTCCGTGAGATGGCTAATAATGGATTAATTCCTGGAGTTAAAAAAGCATCTTGGTAATCTCGCAATAAGTTACTACTTTTGCAAACCAAAAAATAATTTTAATTGATTAAAGGTTCGGGAGGCGAGTGCCTCCCGAAAACCATAGTCGCAATCAAATACATATGTATACAGATCCTATTGCAGATTATTTGACTAGAGTTCGTAACGCTGTGGCTGCAAACCACAAAGTTGTTGAAATTCCGGCATCTAATCTAAAAAAAGAAATAACTAAGATCTTATTTGATCAAGGTTATATCTTGAGTTACAAATTTGAAGACAACTCTGTACAGGGTTCAATCAAAATCGCTTTGAAGTATGATAAAGATACTAAAGAGCCTGTAATTAAAGATATCCAAAGAATTAGTAAACCTGGTTTACGTAAATATGCAGGTGCTGCCAAATTACCAAGAATCCTTAACGGATTAGGAATTGCTATTGTTTCAACTTCAAAAGGTCTTATGACTGGAAAACAAGCGAAACAATTAAATGTAGGTGGTGAAGTAATTTGTTACGTATACTAATTTTAAAGACTAAATAAGATGTCAAGAATAGGTAAAAGCCCAATTGTAATCGCTGCTGGAGTAACTGTAGAAGTTAAAGACGGTATCGTTACGGTAAAAGGAAAAAAAGGTCAACTAACTCAGGAGTTTTCGGACATTACTGTAAAAGTTGAAGGCGATCAGGTTCTATTAGAAAGATCGTCTGATCATAAAGACCAAAGAGCAAAACACGGATTATACAGATCATTAATCAACAACATGATAATTGGTGTATCTGAAGGTTTTACAAAAGAACTTGAATTAGTTGGAGTTGGTTATAGAGCTTCAAACCAAGGTCAAAAGTTAGATTTAGCTCTTGGATATTCTCACAATATTGTTTTAGAAATTGCTCCTGAAGTAGCTCTAGAAACAATATCTGAAAAAGGTAAAAACCCTATCGTAAAATTAACATCATTTGATAAACAACTTTTAGGTCAAGTTGCTGCGAAAATCAGAGGTTTCCGTAAGCCAGAGCCATACAAAGGAAAAGGTGTTAAATTTGTGGGTGAAGTATTAAGAAGAAAAGCAGGTAAATCAGCTTAAAAAATAAGATTATGTCATTAACAAAATCTGATAGAAGACAGAGAATTAGATTCAGAATTAGAAAATCGATTAGTGGTACTGCTACTAACCCAAGACTATCTGTATTTAGAAGTAACAAAGAAATTTATGCTCAACTTATTGATGACGTAAATGGGGTTACTATTTTAGCTGCATCTTCAAGAGAAAAAGAAATAGGAAAAGGTACTAACGTTGAAATCGCTGCTGCTGTTGGAAAATTAGTTGCAGAGAAAGCGTTAAAAGCTGGGATCGAAACCATCACTTTTGACAGAGGTGGATATTTATATCACGGTCGTATTAAATCATTAGCAGAAGGCGCAAGAGCGGCTGGACTTAAATTCTAATATATTATGTCTAAATACAAAAATGTAGAATTGGTAAAACCAAGTGGTCTTGAACTTAAAGATCGTCTGGTAAGTGTTAATCGTGTTACTAAAGTTACAAAAGGTGGTAGAGCTTTCGGTTTTTCTGCTATTGTAGTTGTAGGTGATGAAAACGGAGTAGTTGGTCATGGACTAGGAAAATCTAAAGATGTTTCTGAAGCAATTGCGAAAGCAGTAGAAGATGCTAAGAAAAATTTAGTAAAAATTCCTTTGAACGGACAATCTGTTCCTCACGAACAAAAAGGTAAATTTGGTGGTGCACGCGTATACTTAATTCCTGCCTCTCATGGTACAGGAGTTATTGCTGGTGGAGCTGTTCGTTCAGTTCTTGAATCAGTAGGTATTCATGATGTATTATCTAAATCTCAAGGATCATCAAATCCTCATAACGTAGTGAAAGCAACTTTTGATGCTTTATTACAAATGAGAAGCGCTTACACTGTTGCAAAACAAAGAGGTGTTTCTTTAGAAAAAGTTTTTAAAGGTTAATTCAAGGAAATTATGGCTAAATTATTAGTAAAACAAGTAAGAAGCAAAATCAACTGCCCTCTTTCTCAAAAAAGAGGTTTGGAAGCTTTAGGTCTACGTAAAATGGGACAAGTTGTAGAGCATGATTCAAATCCTGCAATCCTTGGGATGATAAACAAAGTTAAACACTTAGTTTCTGTCGAAGAAGCTAAATAACAAATACTGTTATGAATTTAAGTAACTTACAACCAGCTGAAGGGTCAACACACAATCAAAATAAAAGATTAGGTAGAGGAGAAGGTTCAGGAAAAGGTGGTACTTCTGCAAGAGGTCACAAAGGAGCAAAATCTCGTTCTGGTTATTCTAAAAAGATTGGTTTTGAGGGAGGGCAAATGCCACTTCAAAGACGTGTGCCTAAGTTTGGTTTCACAAACATCAATCGTAAAGAATACGAAGGTGTTAATTTAGATACGCTTCAATTATTAGTAGACAATGGTGTGATTACTGATTCTGTTTCTATGACAGATTTCGTAGCAAATCGTCTAGCTACCAAAAATGAAATCGTTAAGATTTTAGGTAGAGGAGAATTGAAAGCAAAATTAAAAGTAACTGCCCACAAATTTACTGCTACTGCAAAAGCTGCTATTGAAGCTGCTGGAGGAGAAGCTGTAACTATATAACTTATCTATTAAGATGAAGAAATTTATTGAATCAATAAGTAATGTTTGGAAAATCGAAGAACTGAAAAATAGAATCTTAATTACATTAGGATTGCTTTTAGTATATCGTTTTGGTGCACACGTAACGCTTCCTGGAATTGATGCAAATGAGTTAACAGGTTTAGCGGGACAAACTAAAAATGGTTTAGGATCTATCCTAGACATGTTTACAGGGGGTGCTTTCTCTAAAGCTTCAGTTTTTGCTTTAGGTATTATGCCTTATATTTCTGCATCTATTGTTGTTCAGTTAATGGGAATTGCGATTCCTTATTTACAAAAACTTCAAAACGATGGAGAGAGTGGTAGAAAAAAGATTAATCAAATCACTCGTTGGTTGACTATAGCTATTACACTGGTTCAAGGTCCAACTTATATCTATAATTTATACAGAACATTGCCTGGTAAGGCATTCTTATTAGGCTTTAATTCTCCTGAATTTTTGTTCTCTTCTGTTATTATCTTAGTTACTGGTACTATTTTTGCTATGTGGCTTGGAGAAAAAATTACTGATAAAGGTATTGGAAATGGAATTTCATTATTGATTATGGTTGGTATCTTAGCGCGCTTACCGCAAGCTTTTATACAAGAATTTACAACCAGAGTTACCAATAACAATGGAGGTCCAATGTTGTTAGTTATTGAAATTATTGTGTGGTTATTAGTAATCATTGCTTGTGTATTGCTTACAATGGCAGTACGTAGAATTCCGGTTCAATACGCTCGTCGTACAACAACTGGAGATTATGAGCAAGATTTAGCAGGTGGTAATAGACAATGGATTCCTTTAAAGCTTAATGCTTCTGGGGTTATGCCAATCATTTTTGCGCAGGCAATTATGTTTATTCCTGCTGCTGTAGCTGGATTGTCTAAGTCAGACACATCACAATCTATTGTTGGTGCATTTAGTAATATCTTCGGATTTTGGTATAATTTTGTTTTTGCAACTTTAATTATTGTATTTACATTTTTCTATACTGCGATCACAGTTCCTACTAATAAAATGGCTGATGATTTAAAAAGAAGTGGTGGTTTTATTCCGGGCGTTCGTCCTGGAGCTGAAACTTCAGACTTCCTTGATAAAGTGATGTCTTTAATAACTTTCCCAGGATCTTTATTCCTTGCTTTGATTGCTGTGTTCCCAGCTATTGTTGTAAGTATTATGGATGTACAACAATCTTGGGCAATGTTTTTTGGAGGTACCTCATTAATAATTATGGTTGGAGTTGCGATAGATACTATTCAGCAAATCAATTCATACTTGTTAAACAAACATTATGATGGTTTAATGAAGACTGGTAAAAATAGAAAAGCGGTAGCTTAATATATTTATGGCAAAACAATCAGCAATAGAACAAGACGGATCAATCATCGAAGCATTGTCAAATGCGATGTTCCGTGTAGAGTTAGAAAATGGACATATTGTAATTGCTCATATTTCTGGAAAAATGCGTATGCATTATATCAAGTTATTACCTGGTGATAAAGTGAAACTAGAAATGAGTCCTTATGATTTGTCAAAAGCAAGAATTACTTATCGATATTAAAGGATATTCACTATGAAAGTTAGAGCATCAGTAAAAAAGAGAAGTCCCGAGTGCATCATTGTGCGTAGAAAAGGGAGATTGTACGTAATAAACAAAAAGAATCCTAGATTTAAACAAAGACAAGGATAATTATGGCAAGAATAGCAGGGGTAGATATCCCAAAAAATAAAAGAGGTGTTATAGCACTTACCTATATCTTTGGATTAGGAAGAAGTAGAGCTATTGAGATTTTAGAAAAAGCTCAAGTTAGCCAAGACAAAAAAGTTCAAGATTGGAATGATGATGAGATCGGAGCGATTCGTGATGCTGTTTCATTTTACAAAATTGAAGGAGAATTACGTTCAGAAGTTTCTTTGAACATCAAACGTTTAATGGATATTGGTTGTTACAGAGGTATCCGTCATAGATCTGGTCTTCCTTTAAGAGGACAAAGAACTAAAAACAACTCTAGAACAAGAAAAGGTAAAAGAAAAACTGTTGCTAACAAGAAAAAAGCAACTAAATAATAAGTAATATGGCTAAAGCAACTGCAAAAAAACGTAAAGTTATCGTTGAATCAACGGGTGAAGCTCATATTTCTGCCACTTTCAACAACATCATTATTTCTTTGACAAATAAGAAAGGTGAAGTTATTTCTTGGTCTTCAGCTGGTAAAATGGGTTTCAGAGGTTCTAAAAAGAACACTCCGTATGCAGCTCAAATGGCAGCAGAAGATTGTAGTAAAGTAGCTCTTGAGGCAGGACTTAAAAAAGTTAAAGTTTATGTAAAAGGACCAGGTAACGGGCGTGAGTCTGCTATCCGTTCTATTCATAACGGTGGAATTGAAGTTACAGAGATTATCGATGTTACTCCAATGCCTCACAACGGATGTCGTCCTCCTAAAAGACGTAGAGTTTAATACTCAAAATTTATAGTATAACCTAGATTGAACATAGATTATCGAAGGATAAGACCTGAATTCATAATCTCAATCTTAAACAATTTAAAATGGCAAGATATACTGGTCCTAGTACAAGAATCGCTCGTAAGTTTGGCGAAGCAATCTTCGGAGATGATAAATCTTTCGAAAAAAGAAATTACCCACCTGGACAACACGGGATGGCTAAAAAAAGAGGAAAAAAATCTGAGTATGCTGTTCAGTTAATGGAAAAGCAAAAAGCTAAATATTCTTATGGAATTTTAGAAAAACAATTCAGAAATTTATTCGAAAAAGCATCAGCAACTAAAGGAGTAACTGGTGAAGTTTTATTACAATTATGTGAAGCAAGATTAGATAATGTTGTTTTTAGAATGGGAATTGCTCCATCTAGAAGAGGTGCTCGTCAAATAGTATCTCACAGACACATTACTGTAAACGGAGAAGTTGTAAATATTCCTTCTTACCACCTTAAGCCTGGTGATAAAGTTGCAGTTCGTGAAAAATCTAAATCTTTAGAAGCTATCGAACGTTCTTTATCAAATTCAAGTCATGTTTATGAATGGATTACTTGGAACAATGATCTTAAAGAAGGAACTTTTGTTTCTGTACCTGCAAGACTTCAAATTCCAGAAAACATTAAAGAACAATTAATCGTAGAGTTGTACAACAAATAATAATTGACTTAGTCGAAATTTATGGCAATATTTAATTTTCAAAAGCCCGATAAAGTTATCATGATCGATTCAACCGATTTTGAAGGTAAATTCGAATTTAGACCTTTAGAACCTGGTTATGGATTGACAGTTGGTAATGCACTTAGAAGAGTTTTGCTTTCAGCATTAGAAGGTTATGCAATTACATCTGTTCGTATCGAAGGTGTAGATCATGAGTTTTCTACTATTTCAGGTGTTGTTGAAGATGTTACCGAAATTATCCTTAATCTAAAACAAGTACGTTTCAAACGTCAAATCGAAGATATCGATAATGAAGCAGTTACAATTTCTGTTTCTGGTAAAGATCAATTAACAGCAGGTGATTTTCAAAAATTTATATCAGGTTTTCAAGTTCTGAATCCAGACCTTGTTATCTGTAATTTAGATTCTAAAATCAAATTGAACTTCGATTTAACAATCGAAAAAGGTAGAGGATATGTTCCTGCTGAGGAGAACAAAAAACAGAACGCTGCAATTGGAACCATTTTTACAGATTCTATTTTTACTCCGGTAAAAAATGTAAAATATGCAATTGAAAACTTCCGTGTAGAACAAAAAACAGATTATGAAAAATTAGTTTTTGAAATTAAAACTGATGGATCTATTAATCCAAAAGATGCTCTTACAGAAGCTGCTAAAGTTTTAATTCACCACTTCATGTTATTTTCTGACGAAAGAATTACACTCGAGGCTGACGAAATTGCACAAACAGAATCGTATGATGAAGAGTCATTGCATATGAGACAATTGCTTAAAACTAAGCTTGTTGATATGGATTTATCTGTGAGAGCATTAAATTGCTTGAAAGCGGCTGAAGTTGATACACTTGGTGATTTAGTATCGTTCAATAAAAATGACCTAATGAAATTCCGTAATTTTGGTAAAAAATCTTTAACTGAGCTAGATGAACTTGTAGCTGTTAAAAATTTAACTTTCGGAATGGACTTAGCTAAATACAAATTAGATAAAGAATAATTCAATCCGCCATGGCGGATTAAATTTAAAATAGCAATGAGACACGGAAAAAAATTCAATCACTTAAGCAGACAGACTGGACATAGAAAAGCTATGTTAGCTAATATGGCTTGTTCTCTTATTGAGCACAAACGTATTAACACTACTGTTGCTAAGGCTAAAGCGCTTAAACAATTCGTTGAGCCTTTAATCACAAAATCAAAAGAAGATACTACTCATAATCGTCGTATCGTTTTTGCTTACTTACGTAGTAAATATGCTGTAACTGACTTGTTCAGAGACGTAGCTGCTAAAGTTGGTGACCGTCCAGGTGGATACACTCGTATCATTAAAGTTGGAAATCGTTTGGGAGATAATGCTGATATGGCAATGATCGAGCTTGTAGATTTCAATGAACTTTACAATGGAGGTAAAAAAGAAGTTAAAAAAGCAAAAAGCCGTCGTGGTGGTAAAGCAAAAAAAGCTGAGGAAACTACTGAAGCTCCAGCTGCTGAGTCAGAATCGACTACTGAAGCTTCTGAATAATTATGAAAGTAATGATTCTATAGAAATCAAGGATAAGCTAATTTTTAGTTTATCCTTTTTTTTTTTGATTTTTTTTAAAATTAAGTGAGGAATTTAACTTATTTCAATTCTTAGGTTTTATTTTTCTGAATGAATTTTTTAAAAAATCTTGGACACACTCTTTTAAAGAAGTAAATTTGCAAAACTTATAATTACAAGTGAAATGAGCATGGCGAGTTTCATATGACAATTAAAAAACAACAACACAAATTATAGAATGAAATACACTACACGACAAAGCGCCATTTTATTACTAAGCGACGGAACTATTTTTCATGGAAAATCTATCGGTATTAGCGGTAAAACTTTTGGTGAAGTTTGTTTTAATACTGGAATGACGGGATATCAGGAGATTTTTACTGATCCTTCTTACTTTGGTCAAATATTGGTGGCTACAAATGCTCACATTGGAAACTACGGTGTTAATAATCAGGAAATCGAATCTGATAGTGTTAAAATTGCCGGTTTAGTTTGTAAAAACTTTAGCTTTAATTATTCGAGAGAAGATGCATCTGGAAGTTTAGAAGATTATTTTACTAAACAAAATTTAATTTGTATTTCTGATGTTGATACAAGAGCTCTTGTAAGTTATATTCGTGATAATGGTGCAATGAATGCCGTTATTTGTACAGATGGAACTTCAGTAGAAGAATTGAAAAAAGAATTGGCTAACGTGCCAAACATGGAAGGTTTAGAGTTGGCGTCAAAAGTTTCAACTACTGAGCCTTATTTTTTTGGTGACGAAAATGCTACTTATAAAATATCTGCTTTAGATCTTGGGATTAAAAAGAATATCTTGAGAAACCTTGCAAAAAGAGATTGTTACATTAAAGTTTTTCCTTATAATTCAACGTATAAAGATTTAACGGACTTTAATCCAGATGGTTATTTCTTGTCAAATGGGCCTGGGGATCCAGATCCTTTGTTTGGCGCTATTCAGGTTGCTAAAGAAATTATAGCAGATGATAAACCACTATTCGGAATTTGTTTAGGTCATCAGATTATAGCTTTGGCAAATGGAGTTAAGACTTATAAAATGTTTGGAGGTCATCGTGGAATTAATCATCCGGTAAAAAACATTATCACTGGTAAAGGCGAAATTACTTCCCAAAATCATGGCTTTGCAGTAAAAAGAGAAGCTTTAGATGGTCATCCTGAATTAGAAATTACACATGTTCATTTAAATGATGATACAGTTGCCGGTATGAGGATGAAAAATAAAAATTGTTTTTCAGTTCAATACCATCCGGAAGCTAGTCCCGGACCACACGATTCGTCCTATTTATTTGATCAATTTGTTGAGAATATAAAACAAGCTACCGCTAAAACGATGTAGTTAATAAATAAAGATGTTTAATAATAAGAATACGTTTTTACTATTAAATATTTTTATAATTTCGAAAAAAAAATATAATTTATTAATAAAAAATAGAAATAATGAGTATTATAATTAAAGTTCACGCAAGACAAATTTTTGATTCCAGAGGTAATCCTACTATTGAAGTTGATGTAGTAACTGAAAATGGAGTATTAGGAAGAGCAGCAGTTCCATCTGGAGCTTCAACTGGAGAGCATGAGGCTGTTGAATTACGTGACGGAGGAAAAGCTTTCTTAGGAAAAGGTGTTTTAAATGCAGTGAATAATGTAAATACTGTTATTGCTGAAGAATTAGTTGGAACTTCTGTTTTCGAACAAAATACAATTGATCAGTTAATGATTGATTTAGACGGGACTCCAAATAAATCTAAATTAGGAGCTAACGCTATTTTAGGAGTTTCTTTGGCTGCTGCAAAAGCTGCTGCTAATGAATTAGGTTTGCCATTATACAGATACGTTGGTGGAGTTTCTGCTAATACTTTACCTGTTCCAATGATGAATATCATCAACGGTGGTTCTCACTCTGATGCGCCTATCGCATTTCAGGAATTCATGATTTTCCCAGTAAAAGCAACTTCATTTACACATGCTATGCAAATGGGAACTGAAATTTTCCATAGCTTGAAAAAAGTATTACATGACAGAGGTTTAAGTACTGCTGTAGGTGACGAAGGTGGTTTTGCACCAAACTTAGCCGGAGGTACTGAAGATGCTTTGGATACAATTAAACTTGCAGTTGAAAAAGCTGGATATACTTTCGGTGACGAAATTATGATTGCTCTTGACTGTGCTGCTTCTGAGTTTTATGTAAACGGTAAATACGATTATACTAAATTTGAAGGAGAAACAGGAAAAATCAGAACTTCTGAAGAGCAAGCTGATTATTTAGCTGAACTTGCTGCTAAATATCCAATTATTTCTATAGAAGATGGTATGTACGAAGATGATTGGGATGGATGGAAATATTTAACTGAAAAAATTGGACATAAAGTACAATTAGTAGGTGATGATTTATTTGTTACTAATGTTGAGCGTTTGTCAACTGGAATTGAAAAAGGAATTGCAAATTCAATTTTAGTAAAAGTAAACCAAATCGGTACTTTAACTGAAACTATTGCAGCTGTAAATATGGCAAAAAACGCAGGTTATACATCAGTAATGTCCCACCGTTCCGGAGAAACAGAAGATAATACTATTGCTGATTTAGCTGTAGCTTTAAACTGTGGTCAAATTAAAACAGGTTCTGCTTCTCGTTCTGATCGTATGGCAAAATACAATCAATTATTAAGAATTGAGGAAGAGTTAGGAAGTACTGCTTATTTTCCTGGATTAAATGCTTTTAAGATTAAATAATTGTAAGGTTATATATAGATTTAAACCATCCATTTCTTAATGGGTGGTTTTTTTTTGGAGTTTTAACAAATTCATAGCAGTATTCTTTTTTTAATTAGTCTTAAATTCCTTAGATTTGATAAATTATTATTTTAAAGATTTATTTCCGATATATTATGTCAAAAATAGCTACATTAGAAGTAGATGGTCAAAAAATTGAACTTCCGGTAATCACAGGAAGCGAAAATGAATCAGCTATCGATATTAACAAATTACGTGATTTAACTGGTATTATTACAATTGACCCGGGATATAAAAATTCAGGATCTTGTAAAAGTGAAATCACATTCTTAGACGGAGAATTAGGAATTTTGCGTTACAGAGGATATTCAATTGAAGATTTAGCTGAAAAAGCTAATTTTCTAGAAGTTTCATATCTTTTAATTTTTGGTGAATTGCCAACAGCTCAGGAATTAGAGCAGTTTGAAAATGGTATTAAAAAACATACTTTGGTAAACGAAGAGATGAAAAATATCATTGATGGTTTTCCCAAAACAGCTCACCCAATGGGGGTGCTATCTGCTTTAACAAGTGCTTTAACAGCATTTAATCCAAAAGCAGTAAATGTTGAGAATGAAAAAGAAATGTATGAGGCCATTTGTAAAACAATGGGTAAATTTCTAGTAATTGCTACATGGACATATAGAAAATCTATGGGTTATCCATTGAATTATTATGATAACACAACAGGTTATGTAGATAATTTTATGCAATTGATGTTTAAATTGCCTACAGGACCTTATTCAGCAAACCCAGTTATTGTAGATGCATTAGATAAATTATTTATTCTTCATGCAGATCACGAACAAAACTGTTCTACTTCAACCGTAAGAATGGTTGGTTCATCTCATGCTGGTTTATTCGCTTCAATCTCTGCGGGAGTTTCTGCACTTTGGGGGCCACTTCATGGTGGTGCAAACCAGGCAGTTCTTGAAATGCTTGAAGAAATTAATAAAGATGGCGGTGATACCGATAAATTTTTGGCGAAAGCAAAAGACAAAAATGATCCTTTCCGTTTAATGGGATTTGGACACAGAGTTTATAAAAACTTTGATCCAAGAGCAAAAATTATTAAAAAAGCGGCTAAAGAAGTATTAGAAACTTTAGGAGTTGAAGATCCTATTTTGGAAATCGCTAAAAAATTAGAAGCAGCAGCTCTTGAAGATGATTATTTCAAATCAAGAAACTTATATCCTAATGTTGATTTTTATTCTGGAATTATTTACAGAGCATTAGGAATTCCAACAGATATGTTTACAGTAATGTTTGCTATTGGTAGATTACCAGGCTGGATCGCACAATGGAAAGAAATGCGTGAAAACAAAGAACCAATTGGAAGACCAAGACAGATTTACACAGGACATCCACTGAGAGAGTTTAAGTCTAACAAATAAAAAACTTTAAAGCTTCACTTAACTGTGAAGCTTTTTTTATATTTGCTCAAAATATAATACTATTATGTTGCAATTAAATGTAAAGAACGAAACGTCAAGATTGCGTGCTGTAGTTTTGGGTTCAGCCGTTCATAATGGGCCAACTCCATCTTTAGATGAAGCCTACGATCCTAAATCATTGGAACATATTAAAGCAGGAACATATCCTATCGAAAAAGATATGGTTGCTGAAATGGATGCTTTTAATGCTATTTTTCAAAAATATGATGTAAAAGTTTATCGCCCTGAAATGATTGAGAACTACAATCAGATCTTTGCAAGGGATATTGGTTTTGTTATTGATAATGCTTTTGTAAAATCAAATATTTTACCGGATAGAGAACGTGAATTAGACGCAATTCAATATGTTATCGATCAAATGGATCCTTTAAAAGTGGTTCGCCCGCCAGAAGAAGTTCATATTGAAGGTGGCGATGTTATGCTTTGGAATGATTATATTTTTATTGGTACATATAAAGGAAGTGACTATAAAGATTATATCACAGCAAGAACAAATATGCATGGTGTAAACTTCATCAAAGAATTATTCCCAAATAAAATTGTGAAAGAATTCGATTTGGTTAAGTCTAAAATTGAAGCCAGAGATAATGCCTTACATCTTGATTGTTGTTTTCAACCCGTTGGAAAAAACAAAGGGATTATTTATAAAAGAGGCTTTCGCGAAGAAGCTGATTATATGTATTTAGTGAATCTTTTTGGGAAAGAAAATTTGTTTCATATCGAAAGAAATGAAATGTATCATATGTTTTCGAACGTATTTTCTATTGATGAGAATGTGGTTGTTTCAGAAAAGAATTTTACCAGATTAAACAATTGGTTACGTGCAAATGGCTTTACTGTTGAAGAAATTCCTTATGCCGAAATTGCAAAACAAGAAGGATTGTTGAGATGTTCGACACTTCCTTTAATTAGAGATTAAAAAATAGTTTCAAGTTTTATGTTTCAGCTTTGAAAAACTTGAAACATGAAACTTGAAACAAAAAAAATATTAAAATGAAACAAACAACAAATGCAATCGTAATGATTCGGCCAGTTGCTTTTAGAATGAATGAGCAAACAGCTGTAAATAATTATTATCAAAAAGTATTAGACGGACTTTTACCAAGTACAGTAAATGCCAAAGCACAGCAAGAATTTGATGCTTTTGTAGAAAAATTGCGAGCCGTTGGAGTTGATGTTACAGTTATAGAAGATAATTTAGAAACCGATACTCCGGATAGTATTTTTCCAAACAATTGGGTTTCATTTCACGAAAATGGAGATGTGGCATTATATCCAATGTTTGCTGAAAACCGTCGTCACGAGCGTCGCGAAGATATTTTAGATACACTTGAAAACAAAGGTTTTGAGATTTCTAATATAATGGATTATACATCGGCAGAAGAAGATGGTTTTTTTCTTGAAGGAACTGGGAGTTTACTTTTAGACAGAACTAATGGAAAAGCATATTGCGCTTTATCTCCTCGTGCTGATGAAGAACTATTTATTGAATTCTGTGAAGATTTTGATTATGCGCCTGTTATTTTTGAAGCTTTTCAAACCGTAGATGGAGAACGCAAATTAATCTATCACACCAACGTAATGATGTGTTTGGGTGAAACTTTTGCAGTTATCTGTGCAGATTGTATTGATGACAAAAAAGAGCGTAAAATGGTTCTCGAAAATCTAAAAGCTGATAAAAAAGAAGTTATTCTGATAACAGAAGCTCAGGTAAATAATTTTGCCGGTAATATGTTAGAAGTTCTAGGCACAAATGATAAAAAATATATTGTAATGAGTGCATCAGCACATCAGAGTTTAACTCCGAAGCAAATTGCACAATTAGAAAATCATGCTGAAATTTTAAGTTCTAGTCTTGATACAATTGAAGCTTGCGGCGGCGGAAGTGCCAGATGTATGATGGCAGAAGTATTTTTGCCAAGAAGTTAAGGTTCGTTTTTGATTTTGAGATATACAATTGAAAACAGAATAATAAAATTTGATATAAAAAAGGCTCAACTATTTGGTTGAGCCTTTTTTATGAATGAGAATTGCTAAATTATTTATTAATTAATTTTTCAAACTTTGCCATCATTTCATCTTTTTCTTTCAACATTCTTTCATACAAAGCTATCTTTTCTTCGTGAAGTTTTTTTAATTCGTCGAATGGATTGATGTTGAATACAGGTTTAGAGTTTCCTATATAAGCCTCTTTTTCAATATTAAATGTATTAGAAATAATATTTATTGCTTGTTCCTCATCAAAGTTCTGAAAAGCTTCCACAGGAATTTTTAAAATATGTGAGATTTGATCAAGTATGTCATCTTCAATTACATCTTTTTGCTCCAGCATAGAGATTTTCTTTTGATTCCATTCGTTTCCCAAATCAAAAGCCAATGACTCTTGTTTGATACCGAGCATTTCTCTGAAACGCTTTACGTTTCTTCCCTGATGTATTTTCTGTTCCATTATTTAATATAAATTTCCTTGAGGCTTAAAGATAACGCCATTTGGATTAAAAATTATGCTTTCAAAGATAAAAAAAGTTCCTGTAAATATTCTTTTGTCAGATAATGAAATAAAAAGACATCTACATCAGGTTTCCTTTTATAATGTTAACTATTGAACTTACGATATATTGAATTCCGATAGAAATTACAATAAACCCAACAATTCTTGAAATAGCAACAATTCCCGAAGCACCAAGTATTCGGGCTAAATAATGTGCACTTTTAAGAATAGCAAAAATGGCAATTGCAATAGCCAGAATTGCCAAACTCGAAATAATTATTTCGTTCATTTGGTGATGTTCCTGATAAAAAGCAATTAATAGAGACATTGAACCCGGACCTGCAAGCATTGGTATTGCTAATGGTGTTAAGGCAATGTCATTTCGATGCTGTGCGTCATGTTCTATTTTTTTGTTGATTCCTCGTTTTTTATTGAATTTTCCGGAGAGTAAAGAAAAACCTGAATTTACAATCACAATTCCACCTGCAATTCTAAGAGCATCAATACTAATTCCAAAAAAGGTTAAAACGTATTGTCCAATAAAATAAGAAACCATTAAAATTATAAAAACGTTTATCGCTGTCCAGAGTGAAATTCTTGAGCGTTCTTTTTGAGAATCGTCCTGTGTAAGTCCAACAAAAATTGGGACAGTGCCAATTGGGTTTAAAACCGAAAAAAGAGCAGCAAATAAGTAAATGAATAAATCCATAGTGTTTAGTTAATGAAGTAAAAGTAGTTAATTTTTAAGATTTGAAAGTTTTTGTCTGATTCTATTTTTCAGAAAGTGAAAGATTTTTATTATAAATTCAATACTGGTTTTAATTTATTTTAGCAATTAGTGTTTTAAGCGATAAAAACCTTAAATAAAGTAAAGCTTTTAATGATATTTTTATAGCTTATCGGGGTTAGATTAGTTAGTTGTATAAGCCAATTTTGGTATATAACTAATTAAACCGATAATTATGAAGCAATTAAAAATTTACCACTGGTTTTTTATTTTGGCTTTACTTGCCATGTTTTCCTGTTCAAAAGATAGTGAGTTAGGAGATTCAAACACAGTATCTCAAGAAAATTTTGTCCAGCTTTCTTTGGCAAAAGAAATTGGATCAGGAATGTCTTTTAAAAACAATTCCGTAACTGGTAAAACTGCTGCCGGAATTATAAAAAAGAATATAGAAGACATTAATGAAATCAAAAATGAAAAAGGGATTACTGTTTTTTATGTAATAAACTATATTCATGGCGGCTATATCATTTTATCTGCGGATAATAGAATGCAGCCCATAATTGCTTTTTCTGATGAGGGCAAATTTATAGTTGATGAAAAAGATTATTCTGAAGGCTTGAAATCCTGGATGAAAGATGCTGAAACGCAAATTACCGCTATTCAAAAATCTACAATTAAACAAACTGAAAAAGAAAAGTTAGCCTGGAGACAAGTTAAGAATACACTTGCGAATCAAGGAATGTTTGCAAAAGTACCACTGGATCAATGTGTTGAGCGCACTACCACAGAAACAAAAGGACCTTATTTAAAATCAACGTGGTGGCAGTTAGGAGGTTATAATGATGCTCTGCCAGATAAGACTTGTGATGGTCTAACTGAGCATGTTTATGCTGGCTGTGTGCCTATAGCGATGGCGTAAGTTATGCGGTATTATCAATATCCTACTAATTATAATTGGTCAGCAATGCCAATGAATAATCCTAGTGTTACAACCGCAAATTTTATATTAGATATTCATAATGCTATTCGTTCCGTTTATCCGGATGTACTCTCCTATGCCTGTAATGCTACAGGTGTATCAAGATATACGGATATAGGACAAGTTTTAAAGAAGCAGTTTAAGTACTCTTCTGCTGATTATTCCAACTATAATT
Organism: Flavobacterium sp. N1736; assembly: GCF_025947065.1. NCBI lineage: Bacteria > Pseudomonadati > Bacteroidota > Flavobacteriia > Flavobacteriales > Flavobacteriaceae > Flavobacterium > Flavobacterium sp. N1736. The sequence goes on along the minus strand of NZ_CP109994.1, from coordinate 3,121,865 downwards.
ATCAAGTTGTAAAAAATAATTTAGCATCCGGAAGACCGGTATTGTTAGAAGGATTTGGTACTGGTGGACATATGTGGGTTTGTGATGGATATCAATTAACCAATTATTATTTCGACGACTGCACAGGACTGAGTACACTTTATCTCCATATGAATTGGGGATGGGATCCATCTAGAAATAATAATGGCTATTATGCATATAATAATTTTAACCCTGGTGTTCATAATTTCACCACAGATTTAAAGATGATTCATAACATTAAACCATAACACTATGAAAAAGATACTAGTTTTTTTAACAATGATTACTTTTTTCTCCTGTGATAATGCAGGTGAGAAAGATATTTTAGGTCTTACCGATGATACAGGCGCAGAATTTTCAGTATTTAATGATCAGAATGAAGATTTACTGAATCCTGAAAATCCAAATCATTTAGATATTTCGAAAATAAGATTATTTTATGTTATTGATGGAGTGAGTCATGAATTTCAAAATTTAAACGTAGATGATTCAAGTGTTCTAAGAATTGTTAAACATGAGAATGAATACCGAATAAGAATACTTTTAAATGACTTTGACAAGTCAGAGAAGACAGTAATGTATATTCAATGGAGTGAAACAGATCGAGATATGATTGAATCAAGTTTTAAAAGAGCTTATAATTTGTATAAGCCTGGTAAAATTTGGTTTAATAAAAAACTAGTTTGGGAGTTTACTTTTGGTATAGATCAAGCCTACTTTAAAGTGATAAAATAATTATTACTAGTGCAAAACTAAAAAGTCTAAAACAACTATAACATTAAACTATAATACTATGAAAAAGATATTGATTTTTTTAACTACAATTACTTTATTTGCCTGTCATGCTGATGATAATAAAGATGATAATGTTCATTGGGGGGCAAGTATGGAATTCTCTGTATTTAATGCTGATAATGAAGATTTGTTAAATCCTGAAAATCCTAAGCACTTAGATGTTTCCAAAATAAAAATATTATATGTAATTGACGGAGTGACTCAGGAATTTTTTGACTCACATTTATTGGATAACCCTGGAAATTTTAGAATTTTTAAATATGAAAATGAAGGCGAAAGTGAATATCGAATAGGAGTATCTTTAAATGATCATGATAAGTCAGAGAAAACGATAACTTATATTCAATGGAATGAAACAGATAGAGATACTATTGAGTCCACTTTTTATAAAAATAAATATTCAATTAGAAATAAAAAGATTTGGCTTAATGGTGTGGTAGTTTGGCAAAATGCAGATTTTGTTAAAGAACCCTATGTCAAACTAATAAAATAAGATAGATTAGTTCAATAAATTAAAAGCCAAACTCCATGTTTGGCTTTTTTTATCAATAATATTTCTTTTTTCTTAAATATTGTAGCCAATAAAAATTGCTGAATCAAGCTCATTCTTTTTAACTACTTTTGTACAATATTTTAAAAACGATGAAAAACAAGAAAACGTTAGTTCTGGGAGCTACTACAAAACAAGATCGATATGCTTACAGAGCTATAAACATGCTGGTTGAAAAAGGGCATACTGTTTTAGCAATTGGTCAAAATACAGGTGAAGTAGCCGGTGTAAAAATTCAAACAAAAGCCATTCCCGTTAAAAACATTGATACAGTAACTTTATATTTAAACCCTACACGCCAGCGCGATTATTATAATTATATTATCGAAGCTCAGCCAAAAAGAGTGGTTTTTAATCCGGGAACTGAAAATCCGGAATTATATCAATTACTTGAATTAAATAATATTAAGGCAGAAGTCGCCTGTACTTTGGTTCTATTAGCCACAAATCAATATTAATTTTAGAAGTAATTAGTTTAAAGTTGTGTCTTTATTTTATTTGTCCATACAAGTAAATAAAGATACTTTCCTTCACACTTAAATTACTCTTATAGTATATTTGCGCTTTTAAAACATCTTGAATTTAGTCGTCCCCAAGTCTACTAAACCATTAAAAGTATTACTTTTGTCGTTATGGAATTTTCATCAAAGTTAATAGAAAAAGCAGTTAACGAAATGTCACAATTACCAGGAATTGGTAAGCGTACGGCATTGCGATTGGTTTTGCATTTACTAAAACAACCCAAAGAACAGACCGGTTTTTTATCTCAAGCATTATTAAACATGCGGGAAGATATTAAATTTTGTACAAGCTGCCATAATATTTCTGATACAAAAGTTTGTGAAATCTGCGCAAATTCAGCCAGAAACCATCAAACAATTTGTGTAGTTGAAGATATAAGAGATGTAATGGCAATTGAAAATACAGGACAATATAAAGGAATATATCACGTACTGGGCGGAAAGATTTCTCCAATTGAAGGTGTTGGTCCCGGACAGTTAAATATCACAAGTTTAGTCGAAAAAGTGAAAGCCGGAAAAGTAATTGAGATTATTTTTGCGTTAAGCTCTACAATGGAAGGAGATACAACAAATTTTTATATCTATAAACAAATTGCAGAATCAGAAATTATTATTTCTACAATTGCAAGAGGGATATCCGTTGGTGACGAATTAGAATATGCTGATGAAATTACACTTGGAAGAAGTATTTTGCATCGTGTTCCATTTGAAAAAACATTTAAAAACAACTAAATAAAACCACGCAAAGTTAGATTTTCTGAAGATTAAAGGAAAAGTTATATTTGCGAATAAATTTTAAATAATGACAAGAAACAGCTTTTATATATTGCTATTAATTAGCTCACTTTTTACATCTTGTATTCCAATAAAAGACTTGGTGTATTTGCAGGATAAAAAAACTTCAGAAGAACAAAGTACAGTTGCTGCAGTTGAGTCTAAACCTTATAGATTGCAAGTTAATGATGTTCTAAGTGTAGATATAAAAGCAATAGACCCTAAACTTGTTAGTATTTTTAATACTACTGAAAGTTCTTCCGGTACTGCCGCAAAATCAGAATCTTCATTATATTTCAATGGTTTTACAGTTGATGATCATGGAAATATTCGAATGCCAATTTTAGGAGAGATAAATGTTATCGGATATACACTGGAAGAAGCAAGAGTTAAAATTGAAAAAAAGCTGCTTGAAGAATATTTTAAGAGTGAAGCAAATATTTTTGTGACTGTAAAATTAGCAGGTTTTCGATATACGATTAATGGCGAAGTAGGAAGCACCGGAACAAAAACATTATTTCAGGAACATGTGAATATCATGGAAGCAATTGCAAATGCCGGTGATATTACAACAGTAGGAGATAGAAAAGCTGTAACCGTAATTCGTCAGACACCAACGGGAGTTCAAATGAATGATCTTGATCTTACAGATGTTAATGTGATGAAATCACCATATTATTATTTACAGCCTAATGATTATGTCTATGTAAAACCATTAAGACAAAAAACATGGGGAACCGGACAAACAGGAATTCAATCAATAGGTACAATTATAACTTTGTTGTCATTAGCAACTACGGTTTATTTACTTCTAAAAAATTAAACTAAATTCAAAAGATGCTAGATATAAAAGATTTTTCGATTTTTGAAAATCATTCAAATTTTGATTTTAAAGGATTTTTATTAAAAATTGCCAGTTATTGGAAATGGTTTCTTGCTAGTTTAATAATTGCATTTACAATTGCATATCAGATAAATATTCGAAAAGAGAAAATTTATGCAATGCAGACAATGATCTCTATTAAAGAAGAAAGTAATCCTTTTTTTACTTCAAATACAAGTTTGGTCTTTAACTGGGGAGGAATATCAGATCAGGTAAATGGAATTTCAACTATTTTGCAATCAAGGTCTCATAACGAGCTAGTTGTTAGTAAATTGCAGTTTTATATTGATTATTTACGTCAGGGAAAATACAATTTAATTGATGCCTATGGAGCAGTTCCTTTTTATGTTACTATTGATAAATCAAAAGGACAAATTGCAAATACTTTAATAAAGATTAAATTTTTAAGTGAGAATGAATATGAAATTCGAATTCCTTTTGAAAATAGTTCGGTTTCAGTAGTTGATTATACTACAAATACTTACTCAAATACAAATGTTCAGCCTGTCGAATTTGTAAAAAAATACAAAGTTGGCGAACAAGTTGTACTGCCTTTTTAAATTGGAAGTTACAAATAAATGATAATCCCGGTTTTTATAAAGGCAATGAATATTTTGTTAAGTTCAATGATTTTAACGGTACAGTATCTAAATATAAAGGTATAAATATTGATTCTGACGATAAAGGAGGATCAATATTGACTTTAGGAATGCAGGGTACAAACAAAGCCAGAATGGTGGAATATCTAAATGCCACTGTAAGAATGCTGATAAAAATTCAGCTTGACGGTAAAAATCAATTTGCAAACAATACCATACGATTTATAGACAGTACTCTTGTTGCTATGGAATCTCAATTGAAACAAACCGGCAATGAATTAAAAACTTTCAGAAAGGATAAAAATGTATATAATATTGAAGCAGGAGGCGCCAGAATTTCTGAAAAGATAATGGATTTTGATGTAGAGAAAGATGAGATTTCGAGAAAAATCGCTTATTATAATTCATTAAAAACCTATCTGAATAATAGTGTTGATTACTCAAGACTTCCAGCGCCATCAGTAGCAGGAATTGAAGATCCTAATGTTGTTACTAATGTATCAAGAATAATTGCACTTTCTACTCAAAGATCAGAGATGGCTTATGCCGTAAAAAGCGATAAAATTTTTAAAGATTTTGACAACCAAATGCGTGCTGTTAAAGATGTTTTATTAGAAAATATCGCAACTGCAAAATCATCATTATTGTATGATTTGTCAATGATAAATGCAAAAATTGGTGAAGCTGAAAGTACCGTAAAAAAGCTTCCGGAAGAGCAACAGGAATTGTTGAAGATTAAAAGAAAATATGATTTAAATGATAATATTTATACAGAATTTCTTCAAAAACGTAATGAAGCTGAAATTGTAAAAGCATCTAATTTATCAGATATCCATTTTATTGATCCGGCCAAAGATATTGGCGGGGGTTTAATTGGGCCAAAAACTTCGGTGAATTACGTATTAGCTTTGTTTTTGGGTATTCTGGTTCCTTTATTGTTTGTTTTTGGAATTTTCTTCATTAATAATTCAATTCAAAATACTGATGATATTAGTAAACTAACTCAGATTCCACTTATCGGAGTAGTTGGTGTAAATAAAGATAATGTTAATTTGGCTGTATTTGATAAGCCAAAATCTGCACTTTCTGAGTCGTTTAGGGCTATTCGTTCATCATTGCAATTTTTATATAAAAAGCAACAGGTTAGCGGCGCAAAAACGTTAATGATTACTTCATCTATAAGTGGTGAAGGAAAAACATTTTGTTCAATAAATATTGCTACTATTTTTGCTTTAAGCGAAAAGAAAACAGTTATTATTGGTTTAGATTTGAGAAAACCAAGATTGGCTGATGAGTTTAATTTGACCAATCAGGTTGGGGTTGTAAATTATTTAATTAAGCAAAAAAGCCTTAGCGAGATTACAAATTCAACACAAATACCAAATCTTGATGTAATACTTTCCGGACCAATTCCGCCAAATCCATCTGAGCTAATTATCAGTGAGGCAATGAAAGAATTAATGGAAGAGCTTAAACTCAAGTATGATTATATTATCTTAGATACACCTCCGGTTGGTTTAGTGTCAGATGCTTTAGAATTAGTTCAGTATGCGGATGTAACTTTGTATATTGTTAGGCAAAATTATACCAAAAAAGACATGATCACATTGCTGAATACAAGAATTAAAAGGGGTGAATTAAACAATACAAGTATTGTTTTAAATGGATATGAAAATAAGGCAAAATATGGAAGTGCTTATGGATATGGGTATGGCGTATACTCTAACGGATATCATGAAGAAGAAGTAAAACCAGGATTTATAAAGTCTGTTTTTAACAAATTCAATAAAAAATAAATTGAAGAATATGGAAATATCAACTCAGTATAAAATTTTAATTACTGGTGGAGCTGGTTTTATTGGCTCAAATTTATGTGAGTATTTTCTAAAATTAAATCATAAAGTAATTTGTTTAGATAATTTTTCGACAGGTCATCGTCATAATTTAAAAGATATTATAGACCATCCTCATTTTAAATTAATTGAAGGAGATATTCGAAATATTGCAGATTGTGTTTTAGCTGTTGAAGATGTAGATTATGTTTTGCATCAGGCCGCTTTGGGTTCTGTTCCCAGATCGATAAATGATCCTGTAACTACGAATGATGTGAATGTTTCCGGATTTCTTAATATGTTGGTAGCTTCACGTGATGCAAAAGTAAAACGTTTTATATATGCTGCCAGTTCTTCAACTTATGGAGATTCTCAAGGATTACCAAAAGTAGAAGATGTGATCGGAAAACCCTTGTCGCCATACGCTATTACAAAATATGTAAACGAGTTATATGCTGAAATTTTTAGTAAAACATACGGTTTAGAAACGATTGGATTACGTTATTTTAATGTTTTTGGAAGAAAACAAGATCCAAATGGTGCTTATGCAGCAGTGATTCCAAAATTTGTAATGCAATTAATGAATCACGAAAGTCCGGTTATTAATGGCGATGGAAATTATTCGCGTGATTTTACTTATATTGATAATGTAATTCAGATGAATGAGTTAGCTATGTTAAGTCAAAATCCGGAAGCAATAAATACAGTCTATAATACAGCATTTGGTGATCAAAACACATTGAATGATTTAGTTGGTTATTTAAAAAAATATCTAACTGAATTTGATTCAGAAATAGCAGATATTCAAATTGTTTATGGAGTAAACAGAGCGGGTGATATACCACACTCATTGGCAAGTATTGATAAGGCAAAAAAAGTATTAGGCTACAATCCGAAATATTCTTTACAGGAAGGATTAAAAGAAGCGGTAAGCTGGTATTGGAATAATTTGAAATAAAAATCAAAGATTAAGATAATAAGAAATTAAATGAAAATTACAAAAATTTGTTGCATTGGCGCGGGTTATGTTGGTGGTCCGACTATGGCAGTGATTGCACAAAAATGTCCAGATATTCAGGTGACCGTTGTCGATTTAAACGAACAAAGAATCAAAGATTGGAACGATCCCAATACAGAAAATATTCCTATTTACGAACCAGGGCTTTCGGCAATTGTAGCTGAAGCAAGAGGAAGAAATCTTTTCTTTTCGACCGAAGTTGAAAAAGCAATTGATGAAGCAGAAGTCATTTTTATTTCTGTAAATACGCCAACCAAAACCTACGGAAAAGGAAAAGGAATGGCTGCGGATCTTAAATATATTGAATTGTGTGCGAGACAGATAGCGAAGGTTGCCAAACAAAATAAAATAGTAGTTGAGAAATCTACTTTGCCAGTTAGAACAGCCGAAGCAATAAAAAGTATTTTAGATAATACCGGAAATGGAGTTCAGTTTCAGATTTTATCGAATCCTGAATTTTTAGCAGAAGGAACTGCAGTTTCCGATTTATTAAACCCGGACAGGATTTTAATTGGTGGCGATACAACGCCTGAAGGAGAAGCTGCAATTAATTCTCTGGTTGATGTGTATGCTAATTGGGTAAGCAGAGATAAAATTTTAACTACAAATGTGTGGTCTTCAGAATTATCAAAGCTTACAGCAAATGCATTTTTGGCGCAACGTATTTCATCTATAAATGCGATGTCTGAATTATGTGAAAAAACCGGTGCAGATGTTAGTGAGGTTGCAAGAGCAATAGGCATGGATAGCAGAATTGGACCTAAATTTTTAAAAGCCTCAGTAGGTTTTGGCGGTTCATGTTTTCAAAAAGACATTTTGAATCTCGTTTATATTGCTAAATCCTATGGATTACGTGAGGTTGCAGATTATTGGGAACAAGTTATTGTAATGAATGATCATCAAAAAAGACGATTTTCAAATAAAATTGTTCAAACATTGTACAATACAGTTGCAGATAAAAAAATTACGTTTTTAGGCTGGGCTTTCAAGAAAGACACTAATGATACACGTGAGTCTGCGGCGATATATGTAGCAGACGATTTGATCAATGAACAGGCAAAGATTTCAGTTTATGATCCGAAAGTTTCAAGAAATAAGATGTTGAACGATTTAAATTATTTGGAAACAAGGTCGGTGGAAGAAAATAATGCTGCAGTTTTAACGTTTGATAATGCATATGATGCTTGCAAAGAATCACATGCAATTGCAATTCTTACCGAATGGGATGAGTTTACTACTTATGAATGGAAAAAAATTTACGATTCTATGCATAAACCTGCGTTTCTTTTTGATGGAAGAAATATATTGAATGCAAGCGAATTAGAGTCAATTGGATTTATTTATAAAGGTATAGGTTCTTAATTAGAGACTAAGATTGAATGAAATTAAAAGTGATATGAGAATTGAAGAAGGATTGGAAATTTTATTTCAATACAAAGAAAAATTATGACTTGGTATGTTGTATATACTAAACCCAAATGGGAAAAAAAAGTTGCAGAAAAACTAAATGAAATTGGGATTGAATGCTATTGTCCAATAATTACACAGATAAAGCAATGGTCAGACAGAAAGAAGAAAGTTGAAGTGCCGCTTTTTAATTCTTATGTTTTCGTAAACTTGTTAGAAACCGATCGGAATTCAGTTTTTCAGATTGCTGGAGTAGTCAGGTATTTATTTTGGTTGGGAAAACCAGCGATTGTTAGGGACGAAGAAATTAATATTATAAAAAACAGTTTAGCTTCTCCTAATTTGAGTGACGTTACAGTAACTCCTTTTCAAATAGGAGATCGTATAAAATTAGAATCAGGAGCTTTTAGTAATCAGGAAGCAGTTGTAAAAGAAGTTTCGAAAACACATTATATTTTAGTTTTAGAGTCTTTAGGATGTGTTTTAAAGATAAAATATAAATAAAATTAATTGTTTATATTAGCATGAAAAGAGAACAAAACTACTTTTTCTAAGTTTTTTGCTCTCTTTTTTTGTGTGAAGAAATCGCTAATATCTGATTTGTAAAGGTTTGAAGATATATGGGATTTTAGTAACATTTCTTTATGATTCTGTAAGAAACAATATTGAATAAATAGGCTTAATGTATTATATTTGCCAAAAATGATTTTAGGGTGCCTGTGTCAAAATTTGTGACTCAGGGTAGCGAAGCTATGAATTATGATGATCAAAGATGATAAAAAAATAAGAAAAAATGGATGAAAACATAAAAATTGCCATAATAGGTTTGGGTTATGTAGGTCTTCCTTTAGCCAGATTATTTGCAACAAAATATACTGTTGTAGGTTTTGATATAAATGAATCAAGAGTAGCCACTTTAAAATCAGGTACTGACACAACATTAGAGGTTGATGATGATGTTTTGCAAAAAGTATTAGTTTCTAATCATGATACAGAAAAAGGATTATACTGCACCACTTCTTTGAACGATATTGCAGATTGTAACTATTTTGTAATAACAGTTCCAACTCCTGTTGACAAAAATAATCGTCCGGATTTAACGCCTTTATATAAATCTAGCGAATCAGTTGGAAAAGTATTGAAAAAAGGAGATATTGTAATCTATGAATCAACAGTATATCCGGGAGTTACAGAAGAGCAATGCGTTCCGGTTTTAGAACAAATTTCAGGATTAGAATTTAACGTAGATTTTTTTGCCGGATATTCACCTGAAAGAATAAATCCAGGAGACAAAGAACACACCGTTGAGAAAATTTTAAAAGTAACTTCAGGATCAACTCCGGAAATAGGACAAAAAGTCGATGCTCTTTATAAATCGGTAATTACAGCAGGAACTTATTTAGCACCAAGTATAAAAGTTGCCGAAGCAGCAAAGGTTATTGAAAATTCACAACGTGATATTAATATAGCTTTTGTAAATGAGCTGGCTAAAATATTCAATTTGATGGGAATTGATACGCAAGAAGTATTAACTGCGGCCTCAACAAAATGGAATTTTTTGCCTTTTAAACCAGGTTTGGTTGGTGGACATTGTATTGGTGTTGACCCTTATTATTTAGCACAAAGAGCACAAGAATTTGGATATCATCCTGAAATAATTTTAGCGGGAAGGCGTTTAAATGATAGTATGGGAGAATATGTAGCCTCTCAAGTAGTAAAACTGATGATAAAAAAAGGAATCTCTGTTAATGGAGCTGAATTATTAATGCTTGGAATAACTTTTAAAGAAAACTGTCCTGATGTTAGAAATACAAAAATTGTAGATGTTGTAAAAGCACTAACGGAATATGGTATCTCAGTTACAATATTTGACCCGCTTGCTAATGTAAATGATGTAAAAAAAGAATATAATTTAATAACTATTAATAATATTCCAGATAATAAATTTGATGCAATTGTTCTAGGAGTTTCTCATGCAGAATTTTTAGAATTAAACTTTGCTGAATTGCAAAAATCAAATAGTTTATTATACGATGTAAAAGGTGTTTTGGGGACTATAGCTGATAACAGATTGTAGTGCTTAAAAACCTTTTTTTATTTAAAGAAAAATGGAAAAAAATAATTCAATAATACATGTAATTTTAACCGGTGGCGTTGGCAGCAGGTTGTGGCCACTTTCTCGTAAGAGTCAACCGAAACAATATCTGGAGATATTTGAAAATAAATCTTTATTTGAAATGACGGTAGATCGTAACAGCCATCTGGCAAATAAAGTTATGGTCGTGGGAAATGTAGATAATCATCATTTAAGTGGTAAAGTGATGGATAAAACTCAAACTGCTTATGTTAATATTGTTGAAGCCACACCAAGAAACACAGCTGCAGCAATTGCTTTTGCGGCATTTGCATCAGACCCTAATGATATATTAATTGTAACACCATCTGATCATATTATTGATAAAATGGAAAATTACAATCAAGCTATTAGTGAAGCAATTTCTAAAGCACAAGATGGTTTTATTGTGACATTCGGAATTATTCCAACCAAACCGGAAACTGGTTATGGCTATATAGAATCAAAAGGGGATAAGGTAGTATCATTTAGAGAGAAACCAAACGAAACTACAGCAAAAGAATTTATTGCAAAAGGAAATTTTTTGTGGAACAGTGGAATGTTTTGTTTTAAAGCAGGAGTATTATTAGATGAATTAAAACAATTCCAACCAGATGTTTACGAAAAATCGAAAGCAGTTTGGGAAACAAGTAAAGACGGTTTTTTAGATTTAAATTTGTCATTAGAAATTCCATCAATTAGTATAGATTATGCTGTGATGGAACGTAGTAAAAAAATAAAAGTAGTTCCGGCATCATTCTCATGGTCAGATTTGGGATCATTTGAATCCGTTTATGAATATTTGGTTTTAAAAAACCATCCAATTGATAAAAATGGTAATATGGTTATTGGCACCGGAAAGCATACAACTTTTCTAGGGCTAAAAAACACTATTTTTGTTTACACAGATACAGCAAATTTAATTTTGCAAAAAGAAAACTCACAAGATGTAAAGGACATTTATAATGAGTTGGAAAAAATAAATTCAGATTTATTACATTAATTAAAAATAAATGAAAAAAATTCTTATAACGGGAGGTGCTGGTTTTATTGGTTCTCATGTAGTTAGACGTTTTGTAAACAAATATCCTGAATATCAAATATTCAATTTAGATGCTTTGACATATGCTGGAAATTTGGAAAATATCAAAGACATAGAAAATCAATCGAACTATACTTTTATAAAGGGAGATATAGTTGATGAAGCTTTTATTAATGAACTTTTCTCTGAACATAACTTTGATGGAGTTTTGCATTTAGCTGCAGAATCGCATGTAGATCGTTCTATCGAAGACCCTTTAGCATTTGTTAAAACCAATGTAATTGGCACAATGAATTTATTAAATGCTGCAAAAAATCAATGGAAAGGCAATTTTGAAGGTAAACGTTTCTACCACATAAGTACAGACGAGGTTTATGGTTCTCTTGGAGCTGAAGGACTTTTTACAGAAACTACTTCTTATGACCCAAACTCCCCATATTCTGCCTCAAAAGCAAGTTCTGATCATTTTGTAAGAGCGTATGGCGAAACTTATGGTTTACCTTATGTTTTAACTAACTGTTCAAATAATTACGGATCATACCATTTTCCAGAGAAATTAATTCCTCTTTTTATAAATAATATTATAAATAATAAGCCGCTACCCGTTTATGGTGATGGAAATTATACTCGTGACTGGCTTTTTGTTGAAGATCACGCAATTGCAATAGACTTAGTTTTTCACGAAGGAAAAAATCATGAAACCTATAATATAGGAGGCTTTAATGAATGGAAAAATATTGATTTGGTAAAATTATTATGCCAAATTATGGATCAAAAATTAGGAAGAATTGAAGGTAGTTCTCAGGAATTGATTACTTATGTCAAAGATAGACCAGGACACGATTTACGTTATGCTATTGATGCTTCAAAAATTAATAAGAAACTAGGGTGGAAACCTTCTGTTACTTTTGAAGAAGGTTTAGAGAAAACAATTAATTGGTATCTTAACAATGAAGAATGGTTACAAAACGTAACTTCGGGATCTTACAAAGAGTATTATCAAAAACAATATTCATAATAAAAATAATTTATATTTAAATCAGCTCTGGCTGAAAAGAAATAATAATTCAAACATGAAAAAAATAACATACGTTCTTACTCTGTTTTTTATTTTATCAATGTCTTTGAGCGGAAATGCTCAAGATTTACTGAAATCAAAAGATTTAAGTACGTTACAAGTAGATTATTTATCGAACAATGACTTAGCAAAAATTAGTGCTCAATTAAAAAGCAATAATACAACAATTGATCAAGTAGAATCGATGGTTTTGTCAAAAGGTATGAGTCAAAGTGAGTTTAATAAACTAAGAAGCAGACTTACCCAATTTGAGAAAAAACAGCCTAAAAAGATAGATTCCGAAGATAGTAAAGCAAAAGCAACAGATAAGAATTCTGATTTTGGAAGAAAACAAGAACAAATTAAAAATGAGAAGGTTAAAGATTCTGCTAATGCCTTGATTTTTGGATCTGAATTATTTGATAATCCAACTTTAAATTTTGAGCCAGATTTAACATTACCCACTCCTATGAATTATATTCTAGGACCTGGAGACGAATTACAAATTAGTGTTTTTGGAGTCCAGGAATATAATGCAAGTATACCAGTAAGTGTTGAGGGAAAAATTACAATTGATTATGTTGGTCAAATTGCAGTTTCAGGAATGACGATTGAAGCAGCAACTCAAAAAATAAAAGCTGCTATTGCAAAAGTTTATAGCACAGTTCGATCTGGGCAATCTCAAGTTAGTGTAAGCTTAGGGCGAATCCGAACGATTAAAGTAACTATTATTGGTGGGAAACAACCGGGAAATTATTCTATTTCATCTTTAGCTACAGTGTATAACGCATTGCATTTAGCAGGTGGGCCAGGAAAAAATGGAAGTTATAGAAATATTGAATTAATTCGAAACAGCAAACTTTACAAAAATATTGATATTTATAAGTTTTTAGTTAAAGGTGATCAATCTGATAATGTTAGTTTGAAGGATAATGATGTAATTCGAATTCCCGCTTATAGTCAAAGAGTAACAGTAGATGGCGAAGTAAAAAGACCAGGTATCTTTGAAATGAAAGAGGGAGAAACTTTTTCTGATTTGTTAAGTTTTGCATCTGGATTTAATGAATTTGCTTATACAGCATCAGTAAATGTGACGCAAAAGACTGGAAAAGAATTTAAAGTTCACGATATAAATGAGAGTGAGTATAATTCTTATGTACCACAATCCGGGGATGTTTTTAAAGTAACCAAAATATTAAACCGCTTTGAAAACCGTATTAAAATCGATGGGGCAGTTTTTAGACCAGATTATTACTCTTATAATGAAGGAATGCGAATTTCTGACCTTATTACTAGAGCAGAAGGGCTTACAGAAGATGCTTATACAAAAAGGGCTCGAATTATTCGTTTAAAAACCAATTTAACCACAGAAATTGTGAATATTGATTTAGGAGCAGCATTATCAGGAGATTTAAATGCTGATATAGAGCTGAAAAGAGAAGATATTGTAACGGTATATTCTATTCTGGATTTTAGAGAAGAATACAAAGTTACCATTGATGGAGAAGTGAAAAATCCAGGTGAATATGAATATTTTGAAAATTTGACGTTAAATGATTTAGTTGTGCAAGTTGGAGGTCTAACCGGATCTGCTTCAAAAAGAGTAGAAATCGCTCGAATGGTAAAATCTGATGCAATAGATGATGATGACCCAAAACGTGTTGAATTGATAGAACTTGAAATTACAGCTGATAATAACGAACAAGTTAAGAATTTTATTTTAAAACCTTTTGATGTTATTAATATACGTAGGATAGCAGTATATGAAAAACCTCAAATGGTTATTGTTAGTGGTGCTGTTGGTTATCCGGGTAAATATGTTTTAGCAAATAAAAAAGAAACAGTTTACAACGTTGTGATGCGAGCGGGCGGATTAACATCGATAGCAAATTTAGATGGAATGAAAATTAAAAGACCAATCAAACAAGAACAAATAGAAAAATTAGAAAGTATTGATTTGAATTTGTCTAAAAATGATACCTTAAATGATAAGCTTACTAAAAGATTAACTGAAGAATTAAAGTATGCTACAATTCCGGTTAATTGGGAGAAAATTGTAAAAGATAAAAATCATTATTCAAATGTTACTTTGTTTCCTGGTGATGAAATTGAAGTTTCAATTTATAATGAAGGCGTTAAAGTTACAGGAAATGTATTGCTGACATCTGAAATTCCATACAGAAGCGGAAAAGGATTTAAGTATTATATAAATTCTGTTGGAGGTGTAGATAATAAAGGATGGAAGAAAAAGGCATATATTATATATCCTAACGGAAAAGCAGACGTTACAAAATCATTTTTATTCTTTAGATCTTATCCAAAAGTAACGCCTGATTCTCAAATCGTAGTTCCTGAAAAACCAGAAACTAAAAAAATGAGCACTGGTGAATGGGTTAGTATAGGAAGTGTATTAACCAGTTTGGCATTATTAATTGTTACAGCTTTTAAATAAAATACTTAATGGATAATAACTTTATTGAAAATGACGAAATATCGTTAAAAGAATTAATAATTAAAGCTAAAGAGTGGTATTCTTACTTAAAGTCCAAATGGAAAATTATTGTTTTAGCAGGAATAGTTGGAGCTTCTTTAGGATTAACCTACTCTTTTATAAAAAAGCCAATTTATACAGCAACCTTATCATTTGCATTAGAAGATGAAAAAGGAGGAGGTGGATTAGGTGGTGCATTAGGACTAGCGAGCTCATTTGGATTAGATTTGGGTGGCGGAGGTGGCGGAGTCTTTACAGGTTCTAATTTAATGGAGTTGTTCAAATCTAGATCAATGGTAGAGAAAACATTATTATCACCTGTTAATGTAAAAGGGGAAATTATATCATTAGGAGAGATGTACATTAAAAATAATGAGTGGAGAGAAAAGTGGAATGATGATCCAAAATTGTCATCTATTAAATTTCTTCCAAATGATAATCGTCAGAAATTTACACGAATACAAGATAGTATATTGGGAGTGATGTACAATAATTTATCTAAGTCAGGATTAACTGTTGCACAGAAAGATAAAAAAGTTTCAATTATCAATATTGACGTTTCTTCTACAGATGAACTTTTTGCAAAATATTTTTGTGAAGCATTGGCTAAACAAGTTTCGGATTTTTATATTGATACAAAAAGTAAAAAAGCAAGAATAAATATGGCAATTTTGGAACGCCAAGTAGATTCTATCAGAAATGAGCTCAATAGTGCTATAACAGGAGTAGCAGTTGCAAATGATAATACTTTTAATCTTAATCCAGCACTGAATGTTCGTCGTACGCCATCAGCTAGAAGGCAAGTCGATGTCCAGGCTAATACAACAATATTAGCTGAGTTGGTCAAACAGACGGAACTAGCTAAAGTTACTTTGCGTAAAGAAACTCCTTTGATTCAAATAATTGATAGGCCAATTTTGCCCCTGCCTAAAGAAAGATTTGGAAAACTTAAAGGATTGATTGTAGGTGGTTTTTTTGCCGGATTTTTAATTGTTTGTGTATTAGTTATAAGAAGAATCATAAAAAAAATATAGATTAGTAGAGATTGGTAAAAAAGTTATAATTAAATAATATTTCAGAAAATAATATAAATATGAATCTTATAAATAAAACAATTTTAATAACTGGTGGAACAGGTTCTTTAGGGAAAGCACTTACTTCTCATATTTTTAAAAACCATTCCAATATTAAAAAGCTTATCATTTTATCTAGAGATGAACAAAAGCAGTTTCAAATGGCTCAGGAATTTCCTGAAAAACAATTCCCTCAAATTCGGTTTTTGTTGGGAGACGTTAGGGATGAAAAAAGATTAATTCGGGCATTTCAAGGTGTTGATATTGTTATTCATGCGGCGGCAATGAAGCATGTACATTTAGCAGAATATAATCCAGATGAATGTATAAAGACAAATGTTGGAGGTGCGCAAAATGTTATACATGCTGCTTTACAAACCAGTGTTAGTAATGTTGTTGCATTATCAACAGATAAAGCTTGTGCGCCAATTAACTTATATGGTGCTACAAAATTAACTTCAGATAAGTTATTTGTAGCTGCTAATAATATTAAAGGCACTAATCCAATTAAATTTTCAGTTGTTAGATATGGTAATGTAATGGGGTCAAATGGATCAGTAATTCCTTTTTTCATGAAAAAGAAGTTGGAAGGTAAATTGCCAATAACTGATGCGGCAATGACCCGTTTTAATATATCATTGCAGGGAGGAGTTGATATGGTAATGCATGCAATTGAAAATGCATGGGGAGGAGAAATCTTTATTCCGAAAATACCATCTTACAATATTACAGATGTTGCAGAAGCAATTGCTCCTGAATGTAAATTGGATATTGTAGGGATAAGACCTGGAGAAAAAATCCATGAAGAAATGATCACATCTTCGGATTCTTATAACACATACGATTTAGGGAGATATTATACCATACTGCCTTCTATTCCAAATTTTAATTTGGATGATTTTAAAGTTACTTTTAACGCTAGAAAAGTTGAGAAAGGTTTTACTTACAACTCGGGCACAAATACTGAATGGGAAACTGTCGATAGTTTAAGAGAACTGATTAAAGAACATGTAGATTCAAATTTTGAATAAATGATTGATAAACTTATACCTTATGGTCGTCAAAACATTACAGAGGAAGATATAAATGCCGTAATAGCAGCACTGCAATCTGATTACTTGACACAGGGACCAAAAATAATCGAGTTTGAGAAGGCTTTCGCAAATTATGTGGGAAGTAATTATGCTGTTGCAGTTTCAAATGGAACTGCTGCATTACATTTATGTACGCTTGCATTAGATGTAAAAGAAGGTGACAAAGTGATTACAACACCAATTACTTTTGCAGCTTCAGCTAATTGTGTTCGTTATTGCGGAGGAGAAGTTATCTTTTCAGACATTGACCCAGAAACTTATCTTTTAGATATTCATAAAGTTGAGAAGTTATTAAAAGATTCACCAGAAGGGGCATATAGTGGAATTATTCCGGTGGACTTTGCTGGAAGAGCGGTAGATTTAGAAGCATATAGAAAATTGGCTGATGAGTATGGCTTGTGGATTATTGAAGATGCTTGTCATGCTCCCGGAGGATATTTCAGGGATTCTAATGACGAGTATCAAAATTGTGGTAATAGCAAGTTTGCAGATTTAGCTATTTTTTCTTTTCATCCGGTTAAACATATCGCTTGTGGTGAAGGAGGTATGATAACAACAAATGATGAAAGTTTATATAAAAAGCTTTTAGAATTACGAACTCATGGAATTACTAAAAATAACCTTGATTTTACTAATTCTAGAAATTTTGCAAATGGATCAGATAGCGAAGAGAATGTTTATCCAGCTTGGTACATGGAAATGCAAACTTTAGGCTTTAATTATAGATTGACTGATTTTCAAGCAGCTTTAGGTTTAAGTCAATTAGACCGAGCTGATGAAGGATTATTAAAAAGAAAAGAAATAGCGTCAATCTATAATAAAGCATTTTCAAATAAATCTTTTGTGAAAGGACAATCAGGTATGGTTGATGGTCATGCTTATCATCTTTATATTATTGAAGTGGATGATCGTTTAGGATTATATAATTACCTAAGAGGGAATAACATATTTGCTCAAATCCATTATATACCATGTCATTTGATGCCATATTATAAGCAATTTGGATGGAAAGAAGGAGATATGCCAAATGCAGAAGCATATTATAAGGGATGTATTAGTTTGCCAATGTTTCCAACTTTAACATTTGAAGAACAAAATTTTGTAATAGAAAAAATTAATGAGTTCTACAAAAAATAGGGTATTATTTAGAGCAGATGGGAATAGTAAGATAGGTTTGGGTCACGTTATAAGGTGTATTGCATTGGCTCAAATGTTAAAAAATGAATTTGAGTGTTTTTTTGTAATTTATCGTCCAGCTAAAGAGGTTATTCTGATTTTGCAAAAGTTTGGAAAGATTATTTCTTTATCAGAATCAAATGAATTAGTAGAATTTGAAAAATCATTAAATAAAAATGATATAGTTGTTATTGATGGCTATACATTTGATGAAGAATATATAGGTGCAATAAAAAAACAAATCAAAAAAATTGTCCAAATAGATGATTTTGCACATGGTTATTTTAGTTCAGACTTAGTTATAAATCATGCCAATAGTAATTTAATTTATAGATATAATGTAAGTCCTAATACAAAGGTGTTATGCGGATTTGAATATTTAATTCTTAGAGAACAATTTTTGAAAATAGCAACAAAAGGAAGTAGGGAAATTTCAAAAGTTGATACTGCCTTTATTTGCATGGGAGGAGCTGATCCGACTAATATAACGCTTAAAGTTATCCAGAGTTGTATTCAAGCAGATTTTATTAAAAAGGTAATTGTGGTTACAGGTGCAGCTTACATACAGGATAATCAGTTAAAGATATTTATTTCAAAGAATTCACAAATAAATATTGTTCATCATACAAATATAAATGCTGAGCGTATGATAGACTTAATTGAAGCTGCAGAAATATGCATATGTCCTGCAAGTTCTATTTCTTTGGAAGTTTGTTGCGTTAAGTCTGGTTTACTTACTGGAATTACAGCTGATAACCAAAAATTAATTCATGAACAATTAATAGAAGGGAATTATGCGGAGACTGTTGGGGACTTTAATTCAGTTAGTATAGGTGATATTGTTTTGAAATTAAATAAAATCAACAATTTATCTTATATAAATAGTTTAATTAAAAATCAGTCAATATTTGCTGATGGAAAATCAGGTGAAAGAATTTTAAATGAATTTAAAAAACTTGAAAAATGTTAAAATTTAGAAAAGCAAATATTGACGATGTAGAATTATTTTTTAATTGGGCTAATGATACTTTAGTGCGGAATAATTCATATCAAAAAGAAAAGATTATTTATGAAGATCATGTGAAATGGTTTGGTAATCAGGTTAAAAACGATGATAATTATTTTTATGTTTTTTTAAATGAATTTAATATACCAATTGGACAAGTTAGAATTAGTAAAAGCGAAAATAATAAAGCAATAATTGGATTAATGGTAGATGCTGAATTTAGAGGTAAAGGATTTGCAAAGGAAATGATCGAAAAAGCATCGGAAGATTTCTTGTCTCAAAATTATACTTTTACAATATTAGCCTATATTTTTAAGATAAATAAATCGTCTTTTAGAAGCTTTACAAATGCAGGTTATAAATTTTTAAAAGAAGAAATAATAAAAGAAATTCCGAGTTTTATTTTATATAAAAACAAACAATGAGAAGAGATATTAAAATTGGTGATATCACAATTGGTGATTATCACAAACCTTTCATAATTGCAGAAATGAGTGGTAATCATAATCAGTCATTAGAAAAAGCTCTTGAAATTATTGATGCAGCAGCTTCGACAGGAGCGCATGCAATTAAATTACAAACATACACTGCTGATACATTAACCATAGATGTATCTCATGATGAATTTTCTATTAAAGATCCTAATTCATTATGGAAAGATAGAAATCTTTATGAATTGTATCAAGAAGCTTATACCCCTTGGGAGTGGCATAAGGCTTTATTTGATAGAGCAAAAGAAAAGGGAATGATGTGCTTTAGTACTCCATTTGATAATACTTCTGTTGATTTTTTAGAAGAATTGGGTGTCGAAGTTTACAAAATAGCTTCCTTTGAAAACAATCATCTTCCTTTATTAAGGAAAGTTGCTAAAACTGGAAAACCTGTAATTATGTCAACAGGAATTTCGAGTTTAGCGGATATTGAAGTTGCTGTAAAAACATTAAGAGACAATGGTTGTGAAGATTTGGTACTTTTAAAGTGTACTAGTACATATCCAGCTTCTCCAGAAAATACAAATATCAAGACTATCCCACATATGGCCGATTTGTTTGACTGTCATGTTGGACTTTCTGATCACACGTTAGGAGTAGGGGTTGCAGTAAGCAGCGTTGCATTAGGGGCAAGAGTTATCGAAAAACATTTTACAATTGATAGATCCGAAGGAGGAGTAGATTCTGCATTTTCTTTAGAGCCTGCTGAATTTAAAATGTTGGTAGAAGAATCGGAGAGAGCTTTTCTGTCTATTGGAAAAGTTAACTATGGGATAATGGAAGTAGAGAAAAAAAGTAAAATGTTTAAACGTTCAATTTATATTGTTCAGGATATGAAAGAAGGAGATATTTTTACTGAAGAAAATATTAGAATAATTAGACCGGGATTAGGGCTCGAGCCTAAATATTTTGACATAATAATAGGAAAAAAAATAATTAAAGCCGTAAAAAGAGGTACTGCATTATCTTTTGATTTAATATAAATATTTATGAAAAATTGTCTTGCGATAATTACCGCACGTGGAGGAAGTAAAAGAATTCCACGAAAAAATATCAAGAATTTCTTAGGTAATCCTATCATCAAATATTCTATAGACGCAGCATTACAAGCTGGTTGTTTTACCGAAGTAATGGTTTCTACGGATGATGAAGAAATTGCTACGCTGGCACTTTCTTTAGGAGCGAAAGTACCATTTATGAGATCTAATGAAAATTCTAATGATTTTGCTACAACTGCTGAGGTAATTACAGAGGTGTTAGAGATGTATAAAAAAGCTGGTCAACATTTTGATTATGCTTGTTGTATTTACCCTACAGCTCCTTTTGTTACAGACTTTAAATTACAACACGCTTATAAAATGCTAATTGAAAAGAATGCAGAAACAGTCGTTCCAGTTGTAAGTTTTGGTTTTCCAATATTAAGATCCTTAAAAATGGAAAACGGCTTGATTAAGATGAATTGGCCAGAGTATATAAGCACAAGATCACAAGACTTGGCGCCAGCATATCATGATTGCGGACAGTTTTATTTTATACAGACTGATTTATTTCTGAAAAACAAAAAGCTATTTTCTGATAATTCAGTAGGATATGAAATGCCTGAGTCAGAAGTGCAGGATATCGATACCGAAGAAGACTGGAAAGTTGCCGAAATAAAATATTCTTTTCTTTTGGAAAAAAATAAAGGAAAAGCAAATGTATAAAGTTTTGGTTATTGGTTGTGGTAATATTGGAGCTCAGTACGACATTAACAATAACGAAATACAAACTCATGTTAAGGCTTGGTGCTTAAATGAATTAACAACTGTTTCGATTTTTGATATTGATCAAATTCTTGTAACTAAAGTTGCTGAACATTATAAGTGTGAAATAGTGAGCAATATTTCGATAGATACTCTCTCCAAATTTGATATTGTAAGTATTTGTACTCCAACTTTTACTCATTTTAAAATTTTGAGTGATGCTTTAGATGCTGGTGTAAAAACAATAATTTGCGAAAAACCAATTTCGAATTCGATTGAAGAAATGATTCAATTAAAGGAGCTCTATAAAAATAGTCATTCGAAGATACTTGTGAATTATATGAGAAGATTTCAACCTAGTTTTTTGAATCTTAAATCATTCATCCATAGCGATTTACGTGTAGAAAAATTAACAAATATTTCTATTAGATATCAAAGAGGCTTTGTTAATAATTGCAGTCATGCAATGGATTTGTTAGAATTTCTCACTAATAAAGAAATTAGACTTGATGAAATTAAAATTCATAACGAAGTTTTTGACCAATTTGAAAGTGATGCTACATTATCATTAATGGCATTTTGGAATAATGCTAACTTGAATATATTAGGGCTTGGGGATGTGTTATTTTCTCATTTTGAAATAGATTTATATTTTAAAACCCACAAAATTTTAATTAAAAATGCAGGAAATGATATTGAAATTTATAAATCGGAAGATGGATCTACGTTTCTTTTGCCCCTTATACTTCAAG
Source organism: Flavobacterium sp. N1736 (assembly GCF_025947065.1). Lineage (NCBI taxonomy): Bacteria > Pseudomonadati > Bacteroidota > Flavobacteriia > Flavobacteriales > Flavobacteriaceae > Flavobacterium > Flavobacterium sp. N1736. The sequence continues at coordinate 3,099,428 of NZ_CP109994.1, read as the reverse complement.
AAGGTCTTAGTAAAAAAGATTGCTTAAAAAATTATATGGTACCTGTAACCAATCATGCCACCGAATTGATAGAAAACTCTAAGCTAGAAGATAATTTTATTAACTCAATCAACTTAAATTTAAAAATGTTAAACTACAAAAATAACTAATATGTCAAAGTTAGCTATAAACGGAGGCAAGGCCATAAGAACAGAGCTGTTTCCAGCATATAATACTATTGGACAACAAGAAAAAGATGCGGTAATGAAAGTCTTAGATACTGGAAATCTTTCGCAGTTTTTAGGTGCATATCATAGCGATTTCTTAGGTGGTCCTACTGTAAAAGCATTTGAGGCAGCTTGGGCAGAAGCTTTTAATGTAAAACATGCAGTATCTGTTAATTCAAACACTTCCGGTTTATTTACAGCTATGGGAGCTATTGGGATTCAACCAGGTGATGAAGTTATTGTTTCCCCGTATTCAATGTCTGCAAGTGCTATTGCACCACTTTTATATGGAGGAATTCCGGTTTTTGCAGATATTGACCCCATTACTTTCTGTATTTCTCCTGAAAGTATTAAAAAGTGTATAACACCTCGTACTAAAGCTATTTTAGTGGTACATATATTTGGACATCCTGCTGAGATGGATTCCATTATGGCTCTTGCAAAAGAACACAAATTATTTGTTATTGAAGATTGTGCTCAATCACCAATGGGTAAATATAAAGGTAAAAATGTAGGAACTATTGGTGATTTAGGTATTTTTAGTTTAAATTATCATAAACACATTCACACAGGTGAAGGTGGAGTAATTACATCTAATAATAGTGAGTTAGTAGATAGATGTCAGATGATAAGAAATCATGCAGAAAATGTTGTAGGACCAAAAGAAATTAAGGACTTGACAAATATGATTGGATTTAATTATCGTATGACAGAAATTGAGTGCGCTATTGGTATAGAACAGTTAAAAAAATTACCGAGCTTATTAGAAGAGAGGTTAAAGAATGTTGCGTATTTAAATGCAAATTTAAGAGGAATACAAGGATTGGAATTACAACCAGAAGTAAATGACGGTTCAGTTCATACTTATTATGTGCATCCAATAAAATATGATAAGGATTTGATTGGAGTAGGCAGAAACACTTTTGTCAATGCATTAAAAGCAGAATTACCATCAGCAATTTTAAGAGAAACAGCACCTTTAATTGGTACAGGTTATGTAATGCCAATTTACTTGCAGCCAATTTATCAACAGAAAGCAGCTTGGGCATTTGAGCATCATTTAGCTGATAAAAATATAAGCTATCCAAAAGGATTATGTCCAATTACAGAACAAATGCACTTTGAAAGACTCTTTACTCATGAGTTTATGCGTCCAGGAATGACAATGGGCGATATGAATGATGTAGTGAATGCTTTTCAAAAAGTTTTGGAGAATATAAATGAATTGAGGTAGTGTTTAAAGATAAACTACAAGGAAGAATACTTGTAATATTTAGTGATCCTGGAGGAGCGAAGCCTTGTTTATCTATTTGTGAAAGCATTGATGCACTAGATCTACTGATCATTTCAGATAGAGAATATGTATTTTATAATGATTTTAAATCTAAAGTTAAAGTAGTAAAACGTAGCAATGAGATTATTAAATATATAGATGAATTTAAACCTGATATAGTATTTACGGGAACATCTTATACCTCAGATTTAGAAAAAAAAGCAATTGATTACTCAAAAAAGAAAGATATTTTTACTATTTCATTTGTTGATCATTGGACTTCAATATCAGATAGATTTTTGACCAAGGGAGGAATAAATTTTCCTAGTGAAATTTGGGTTTTAGATGAAAGAGCAAAACAAATTGCAATAGAAGAAAAAATTGCTAAAAGCAAATTGTTTGTAGCAGGAAATCCATACCATGTCTGGTTAAAAAATTGGAAGCCAAAAATAAATAGAATGCAATTTTATAGCAATTTGCACCTTGATGAAACTAAAAAAATGATTCTATTTGCTCCAGACCCTCTTTCTAATGTTAATGGAATTGAAAAATTTGGTTTTGATGAGTTTGTTGCTTCAAGGAAAGTAAGAGAGTGTATTACAGAAGCCGATAAAAATTTTAAAGACACATATCATTTTTTAATTAAAATGCACCCAAACCAATCTGTAGAAAAGCTTGTAGAAATATTTGAAGACAAGAATAACTTTACTATTTTACCATTAGATGTGGATACGAATCAAAGCATTTATTTTGCGGATATTATTATGGGTTTTTTCTCTTCGTTATTAATAGAAGCAAATATCATGAATAAGCCGATAATAAGATTTTTAGATAATCACCTTAATAATGATCCATTTAAGGGGTTAAATATAGGTGTAGAAGCTAATAGTGAAAATCTAGTAAGTAATATAATACATTTAGATGAATACTGATTTTTTTTTAGAAGGAGAAAATATCTATTTGCGATCACTTAACCTAAATGATATAGATGGTAATTATTCTCTATGGTTAAATGACTCAGAAATTACAGCTTTTAATTCTCATGGCAGATTTCCTATGACAAAAGAAAAATTGTCAAGTTATATTGACTATTCAAGGTCATCAAAGAATGATCTAATATTAGCTGTTGTGGATAAAATAACTCTTAAACATATTGGGAATATTAGTCTTCAAAATATAAGCTGGCTAGATAGAAATGCAGAAATCGCATTTTTACTCGGAGATAAAACTTTTTGGGGCAAAGGCATTATGTACGAAGCAGGAATATTATTAATTAATCATGGCTTTAAGACTTTAAACCTTCACAGAATTTATTGTGGGACTTCAAGTGAAAATTCTGGAATGCAAAAATTGGCGGTGAAGTTAAAAATGAAGAAAGAAGGACTTAGAAAAGAAGCGATTTTTAAGCAAGGACAATACTATGATATTGTTGAATACGGAATTTTAGCAACAGAGATATGAAATATTGTAAAAAATGTTTGCAAGTAGATACTCGCCCAGGTACAAAATTTGATGACAAGGGTATTTGTCCGGCTTGTAATTATTTTGAAAGCCTTAAAACGGTCGATTGGGATGAAAGGCGCAAGGAATTAGATGATATTGTAGCTTTTGGAAAAGCCAATGCTCAATCGGGTTATGATTGTATTATAGGCGTTAGTGGTGGTAAGGATAGTACACGACAAGCTTTTTTTGTAAAAGATGTATTAAAAATGAATCCACTTCTAGTTAGTCTAGGTTATCCTCCTGAGCAAGTTACACAACGGGGTGTTGACAATGTTTCGAATATGATTGCTCATGGATTTGATTGTATTTCAATTAATCCAAGTCCACAGGTATGGAAAAAATTGATGAGGAAAGGTTTTTTTGAATATACAAACTGGGCAAAATCAACTGAACTTGCTTTATTTAGTAGTGTTCCACGCCTTGCTATCGCTTATCAAATACCCCTAATTTGGTGGGGTGAAAATGCAGCATTACAACTTGGCGATTTAAATGTAATGGGAAAAAATGGCAGTGACGGAAATAATCTTCGTAAAATGAATACTTTAGGAGGAGGAGATATTACATGGCTGCTAAACAATGAAATTAAAAGGCAGGATATCTTACAATATAATTATCCGTCAGAAAAAGAAATGGAAGATGCGAACTTACGTATCACATTTCTTGGATATTTTTGGAAAGATTGGTCATTGTTAGATAATGGTAACTTTTCAGCATTAAGAGGATTAGATATTAGAAATGAGTCGCCAAAAGATATAGGTGACCCACTGGGAATAACTTCTCTGGATGAAGATTGGGTTGGTTTAAACCAAATGATCAAATATTTAAAATTTGGATTTGGACGTATCAGCGATTATGTGAATGAAGACATTCGTTTAGGACGAATGACACGCAACGAAGCTATTGAGTTAAATAAAAAATATGATGGAGCTTGTTCTCCGAAATACATCAAGAGTTTTTGTGATTACATAGATATTACTGAAAAACAATTTTGGGAAAAAGTTGATCAATCAGTGAATAAAGATTTATTTGAAAGGGATGGAGAAAATAGATGGGTTCCGAAATTTGAAGTAGGAGTTGGCTTATGAGTTTAAAACAAAACATAGTAATAGTTGATTATGGAGTTGGTAATACTAATTCCGTTTCAAATGCAATAAAGTATATTGGGTATAACAAGTTAGTTATATCTGATAATGAATCTGTAATTAAAAACGCTGATGTCCTTATATTGCCTGGTGTTGGTGCGTTTGAAGAAGCAGCGAATAATTTAAGAGCTAGAAATCTTGATCTCATTTTAAACGAACAAGTACTTGAAAAAAAGAAACCTATCTTAGGAATTTGTGTTGGGATGCAATTAATGGCAACATTATCAGAAGAAAATGGCATCCATAAAGGATTAAACTGGATTGAAGGGAAAGTTAAAAAATTACAACTTCCCAAAGAATTTGCTGTTCCGCACGTTGGGTGGAATGATGTAACTGTAAATAATGTTAAACCATTATTTGATAGAAACGTAGATAACTCTAATTTCTATTTTGATCATAGTTATTATTACGATTGTGATCCAGCCTATGTAAGTGCATATTGCGATTACCATATTAAAGTAACTGCTGCAATTCAGAAAGATAATATTTTTGGTGTACAGTTTCATCCGGAAAAAAGCCAGACAAATGGTTTGAAATTATTTAGAGATTTTTTTAACTCAATTTAAAGTATAGTGCTAAAAAAAAGAATCGCTGCAAGTTTGATCGTAAAAGATGGGATTGTAGTTCAGAGTATCGGTTTTAAAAAGTTTTTGCCTGTAGGTAAACCTGCTATCGCTATTGAATTTTTAAATCAATGGGGCATCGATGAGATTATATTATTAGATATTTCGGCAACAAAAAATAACTTGGAGCCTGATTACGAAATGATAAAAAATGCAGCTTTAAAATCTCACGTTCCATTAACAGTTGGAGGCGGAATTAAAAATGTAGATCAAATGAAAAAGCTAATGCATTGTGGTGCAGATAAAATTGCACTTAATTATGCAGCCTTAACAAATAAAGATCTGATTTCAAAAGCAGCACATATATTTGGTGATCAATGTGTAGTTGTGTCAATAGATGTGATAAAAGACAATGGAGAATATAAAGTATTTGATTATATAAATAACAAAATTTTGGATATTTCGGTTGATCAAATTGCATCTGAGTTTCAAAGCCTTGGTGCGGGAGAAATCCTGATTAATTCTGTTGATCGTGATGGCTCTTATTTGGGATACGATATTGATTTGATTAATTCAGTTTGCAATGTTGTTACTGTTCCGGTAATTTGTTGTGGGGGTGCTAAAAATGCAAAAGATTTTATTAAAGTTTTTGAAGAAACACATGTTTCAGCCGCATCGGCCGCCAATTTTTTTCATTTTACTGAGCATAGTGTAAATGTTACAAAATCAATTGTCAAAAAAGACATAGATATTAGATTAGAAACCTTTGCAGATTATAGCGATTCTAGTTATGATGAAAATATGCGTCTAAATAAAAAATCAGATAAGGTCTTAGAAAATATGTTATTTATTAGAATAGAAAAAGAAACTATATGAGATATTGTACGCGTTGTCTATATCCCGAGAATCATCCTTTAAATATTGTATTTAATGAAGATGGTGTGTGCAGTGGATGTGTTGTGCATGAAGAGAAAGATGAATTAGATTGGAATGAGCGTTTAAACAAGCTCAAAAGCATTCTTACTACTTACAAAAATACTTCAGAGAATAATTATGATTGTATAATACCAGTAAGCGGAGCTCGTGATTCATTTTTTATTGTTCATACAGTTAAAAATGTTTTAGGAATGAATCCCCTTCTGGTTACATATAATAAACATTATAATACCGATACAGGAGTTAGAAACTTAGCAAAACTTCGTATGCAGTTTGATTGTGATATCATGACTCTAACAGTTAATCCAGAATCTGTTAAAAAAATAACTAGAGCAAGTATTCGAAAAATGGGAAGTATTTATTGGCATTGCTTAGCAGGACAAACTGTTTATCCTGTTCAGGTAGCTGTAAAATTTAAAATTCCTCTTATTATTTGGGGTGCTCATCAAGGTGTAGATCAAGTTGGTATGTTCTCTCATCTTGATGAAGTAGAAATGACTCGTAAATACAGGAAAGAGCATGATTTGATGGGGATTGAGGCAGAGGATTTCATTGGCGAGTTTGATGGCATTACTGAGCAAGATATTGTTCAATATAAATATCCTGATGACAAAGAAATTGAAAGGATAGGTGTTAGAGGGATTTATCTTAATAATTATATTCGTTGGGATACTAAAGCGCAGCATGAAGAAATGATTAAACTTTATAATTACGAAAGTAAAGAGCAAACAAGAACATTTGATTCATATAATGATGTAGATTGTTACAACTATTCTGATGTTCATGATTACATCAAATTTTTAAAACATGGATATGGAAAAATAACCGATCATGTTTCCAGAGAAATTAGGTTAAGAAGAATGACCAGAGAACAAGGTTTGGAAATGGTAAAGAAATATGTAACGAAGACTCCAGAAAATTTAGATAAATTTCTTGAATGGATTGGGATTTCATTAAATAGTTTTAATTATTTGATAGATCAGCATAGAAATAAAAAAATGTGGTCACGAAATGATAATTGGGAATGGGAATTAAATAATGAATATTTACTCTCTGAAAATAATGATATAAATAGGCTGGAACAATTTGAAGAATTTTCTGAGTTTGTCATTACGCCGACTTATTCTTCTACCGATAATAAAATTAATTATATCCTAATTGGTAAGGGTATTTCTTTTCCTATATATTAATTACATGAAAGAGTATTTTTATTTTGACTATCTTTTGCAAAAAGTAAAATATGCAAATTTGCTTGAATATGAATTAAATAGACGAATTTATTATTATGGTCAGCATTTCAAAAATAGTTTTGAAACTACAACAAATAAAAAGACATTTAAGAGAAACGCTCTATTACAAAGCGGATATTTTTTGTATAAGAAATTATTAAAAGGAAGTAATAAACAAAAGCCAGCTATTATTTCTAGTGTATATTTTAATTTTGGAAACGATTTGAAAGAATCAGGTTATCAAGTTTATGGTATACCGTGGACTTTAACTAGAGAAGTTTCATTGATTAAGTTGACTGAATTTATTAAAATAAATTTTTTTTATAAGAAGTTAACATCTTGTAATTTTAATACTTTAATCTCTGAAAAATTTCAAAAAGAGATTTATGATATCAGTATTCTAATTGATAGTGTTTTAGTAAGAGAAAAGGTTAAAGCAGTTTTTATACCGCAAGATGTTGGTTTTTTCGAAAGACTTTTGATTCAATTGTGTCAAAAAAACAATATCCCAACTTTTTTAGTATTACATGGTTCGGCTTTAAGGTATGGTAATACAATCAATGACAATAAAACGGATTATTTGTGTGTATTTGGAGAGATTCTAAAAAACAAACTTGTAGAATCAGGGTTTAATCCTGAAAAAATTTTGATAACAGGGCATCCTGTATATTCAAATTACACAATTCCTAATGATCTGAAATTTGATTTTTCAAACATTCTTGTTATTTCAAAAGCAATGCCAGGTCAACCTGTAGAACAAGTTGATAAATTAAAAGGAAGAGCAAGAGATACAAATAGACTAAAAGATAGAGGAAATTCACTCTTATATTTATTGTTTATTAAGAACGCTTTATTATCTGTGGGAATTAAGGGTGCAACTTTAAGAGTCCATCCATCTGAGAACTCAGAGTGGTATTTGAATTTCCTAGGTTCAGATTTTTTTGAAATAGACAAATTATCATTTACCGAAACACTAAAAAAAGCATCTCTCGTGATAGGGCCAAGTTCATCTTTTTTTCTTGACGCATTATATGCAGGTGTAAATTATACTATTTTTGAACCATTATATGATGATGGTCTTGATATTCTCAATGACCCAGTAGGTCATCCATTTGACGGAAGTGATAAAAAAATACCAGTTGCCCAAAACGAAAACAAACTAAGTGAAATTTTGAAAAATAAAGACAAAGTTGATTTATCAGTGCTTAAAGATTTTGTAAAACCACAATTAAATCTAAATATAATAAAAACGATAATACAAAATCACGAAAAGCATTAATTATGTCTGCATTTATTAAAATATACCTTTGGCAAATATTATCGTTGATTAGTGGATTTGCCACATTATTTATTGTTACCCCTTTTTTAGCTACAAATGCTTATTTGTTTGGTGTTTACTCAATAGTTACATCACTGTCTTTATTCTTAACATATGCTGATGTTGGTTTTTTAAGTGCAGGTGTAAAATATGCTAGTGAGTGTGTTGCTAGAGAAGAACGTGATGAAGAAATAAAAATAATAGCGTTTGTTACTTTTGTTTTAACCATTTTTGTATCAATAATCGCAATAATTACAGTAGTTTTTGCTTGTTATCCTCATGTTTTAATTAAGAGTTTGTCTGATAAATTTTCAGAGCATATCGCAAGTGTTCTTTTACTTGTATTTGCTTTATCCACGCCTGTTTTAATTTTACAGCGTAGTGTACAAATTATATTTAACATTCGACTAAAAGACTATCTCTATCAGAGAATTTTTACAACAGCAAATCTTGTCAAAATTTCGTCTGCGTATTTTTTTTTTGGGAACGGAAAATATATGCTGATAGAGTACTTTATCTTTACTCAAATAATTGGACTAATAGCTGTAATAATTACATTATACTTAGCACGAAAGATTTTTAATTATGATTTAACTAAATATTTTAAATCTATTAAATTTTCAAGAACGATATATAACAAGACTAGAAAATTAGCGTTCAGTAGTCTTTTTGTTACAGTATCTTGGATTATTTTTTATGAAATTGACCTTATTGTCATTGGGAAGTTTATTGGTCCAAAAGCTATAGCTCTTTTTAGTTTATGTCTGTCAGTAACAGTGCTTTTTAGATCCTTACACTCTATTTTCTATAATCCATTCATTGCTAAGTTCAATCATTATATAGGCAAAAAAGATTTCAAGTCATTTAGTGAAGCTTTTTATAAAATATTAGTCTTGGGATTACCTATCTCAGTATTCCCAACTTTAATTGTCGTTCTTACAATTAAGAGTTTTGTTTTTTCCTGGGTTGGACCAAGTTATAGTTCCATGATACCAATTGTGAGTGTACTATTAATTATATATATATTTAATTTTATTTCTAATCCTGCAAGTATTGCAATAGTAGCATTTGAAAAAATAAAAAGTATTTACATTATAAGTGCAATAATGCCTATAATTTATTGGGTTGGTATTGTTTTTTCTTATAGATATTTTGGATTGCAATCATTTGCGATTTTTAAATTATTAGCAATTATAATATCTACTGTAGTGTATTCATTTTTGGCAGTAAAATTATTAAAAATTGACTATCAGAAATTTCTCATAAGTAATATCATTCCAGTAATGTTTGTTTCAATTATATTATATCTGTTAATTCACTATACACAAGAATTTCTTCCCTATAGCAAAGGTTCTTTCGAACTCTTCAAATATACTCTTGCTTGTGCATGCTATCTGCTATTTGCTATTGTATTATATTTTTTATTTTCAAATGAGTTTAGAGAAATAATAAAATCTTTTATGATGAATTTGATAAACATGTTAAAGGCTAAAAAAGGTTAGATTTTATGGAGAAAAAGAAGAAAATTTTAGTTTTTACTGATTGTTATATCTATGGCGGTAGTGAAAGATTGATGTCTTTTTTATTAAACAACAAAAAACTAAAAGAGAATTATGAAATAAAATTGTCTTATAGAAAGTATGCGGCTTATGAAAAAGATATGCAAAATGATTATGCAATGACCCCTTCTACTGATCTTTTGCCTCAATTTTTATTATCTAACGAAACACTATTTTATAGAATAAATAGTTTGCACCTTCCAAAAATTATAAAAATTATTATTAAGTTGCCTTTTTTTATTTTTCAAAAGTTTCAGATTTATTCAATATATAATCTAATAGTTTTTTCTTTTTTATTAAAGAAACAAAGACCAACGATACTTCATATTAATAATGGTGGTTATCCAGGAGCTAAAAGCTGTAATGTCTTAGTGGCGGCTAATTTTCTAACGATTCAAGCTAAAATTGTATATCAGGTTAATAATCAGGCACAATCTTGTGATGGTTATTTAGAAAGAATTTATGACAAGTTTATCAACAAGAATGTTCATTTTTTTATCAATGCATCACAGAGAGCAAAACAACAATTAATAGAAAAACGAGATTTTAATCAAGATAAAATATTATTGATAAACAATTGCGTAACATTACCTATAATAAAACATAGTAGAGAACAGATTTTAAGAGAATTAAATATTCCAGCTGATAGTTTTTTAATTGTTGAAGTTGCATTTTTATCAGAAAGAAAAGGGCAAAGATTTTTAATTGCTGCATTGGCAGATTTATATAAAAAAGAAAATTTTTCAAGACAAAAGGTGTATTGTGCTTTAGTAGGCAATGGTGAAGATGAAGAATTCTTGAAAAGATATATTGATGAATTAGGATTAAACTCTAATGTTTTCCTTTTGGGATATAAAAACAATAGTGAGGATTTTATTTCAGCATGCGATTTGTTTGTTTTACCATCAATAAAAGATGAAGATATGCCTTTAGTTTTGTTGTCTGCTTTAGGCTATGGAAAACCCATTATTTCTACTAATTTTGCAGGTATTGCTCAAGTAATTCGAACTAATTCAAATGGTATTTTAATAAAAAACGATTTAAATACGTTTACATATAATTTATCTAGCGAGATTCTTAGATTAATTAATAATGAAAAGTTAAGATTAGAATTGGGATACAACGCGCAGAAAAGTTATATGGATTACAACCCGGAAAATTATGGACTGAAATTGAAAGATGTTTATGAGCAAATTTATGAATGATAGAGAGACTGTTTTATTGCTTGGAGGGAACGGATTTATAGGTCATAATGTAATAAATTTTATAGTTACAAACGCCGAGTTTTCTAAAGATAAATTTGTTGTTCTATCAAGAAATATTAATGAAAATACAATTGATAACATTGATTATGTAAGTGGTGATTATGGGGATAAGGATGTATTAATGAGCTTGTTCTCTAAGTGGAATTTTACAAGAGTGTTTCATTTTGCTACTTCTACTACCCCTCTCTCATCGACTAATAATATTTTATCTGATATCAAAGGTAACTTAATAGCAACTATTGGATTACTCGATATAATGAAAGATTTTGGGTGTAATTCAATAATGTATTTATCTTCAGGAGGAGCTGTTTATGGAGAGAAACATTTGGATAAAATCTCCGAAGATGAAATTTGTGATCCTGTTAGTTCTTATGGAGTTGTAAAATTAACAATTGAAAATTATATTCGATTGTATAAGAAACAATATGGGATTAATTATTTAATTTTAAGAGTTTCTAATCCTTTTGGTAAATTTCATACATCAGAAAAACAAGGAGTTATTAATATAGCGATTAGGAGAGCATTAAGAGAAGATGTTGTAGAAGTTTGGGGAGACGGTAGACAGTCTAAGGATTATTTATTTGTTGATGATTTGGTTGAAATTATCTTTCAACTTATAAAACGAGAAGTAATAAATAAAACAATTAATGTTGGTTCGGGAAAAACGTATCAATTAAATGCAATATTAGATACCATTAAAATATATTTACCAAATTTAAAAGTAAATTATGTAGGTTCAAAAACAACGGATGTTAAAGATTTTTGTCTAGATATTTCATTGATGAATTCGTTAGGGAATTTTAAATTTACAAATTTTAAAAGGGCTATTGAACGCACAATTTTGTTCGAAAAAGAACAATTAAAATAAATTTAGAGCAAAAAATATATATTCAATTTAAATGGAAGAAGTAAAGTATAATAAAATAGCTTTGATATTAGTAGTACTAATAAGCTTTTTCATATTAGTGAACCCTCCATTCGTAGCCTCTGTTTATGTGTCAATATACCTTCGAGTGCCTCTTTTTTTATTTATTACTTTCTTTTCTCTTTTTACGGTGATATTTAAGGAATATTTTATTCGCTATTATTTGCCAATATTTCTTTTTTTTAGTATTTCATCTATTTACTGGATCACTATAGGAGGTATTTTTGTGGAAGTTATTTATACTTTTCTCTATGTGTTATTAGCAGTTGTATTATTAGTAAGTGTTAAAAGAAATAAGAGCCTTAAATCGTTGATGATAAACTTTTATTTTATTCTGGTTTCGGCTCTTTCTGTTTTGTCAATAATTTCTTTTTTAGGTTTCAACTTAGAGTTGGTTTCTTATGAGTTAAAACCTGTTGGAGAAGGGGATGATGTATATATGTATTTTCATAATTATATTTTAGGATACATCAACCCAAAACTTTTTGATTCAGGTGTGATTGGGAGGGTATGTGGCTTTTTGTTAGAGCCAAGTTATCATGGTTGGTTTCTTTCGACAAATTTCTTTTTGGTATCGAAATGGGTTAAGAACAAGTGGTATGTGATTTTTGTTCAGTTAATAGTTTTATTAGGTGCTTTAAGCTCTTTTTCGACTATGAGCTGGGTAGTTTTTGTAATTGTCTTCGCGTCTATGTTTATGTTTAAATTTATGTCAATTTTAGGTCTTAAGGGAAAAGCAGCAAATATTATATATGGTTTAATGCTATTTACTGGAATTGTTGTGGTTGTTACAGTTGTTAATCAAGATAAATTATTAGAAATATTAGGGCCTTCTTCTTCGGAAGATAGAACAAATAGGTTAGACACTTCGTCTCTCTTTCTGTTGACAGCATCGCCAATGCAATTAATTTTGGGAAGAGGACCTGGTTTTATTGGTAAAAATAGTGACCGAGGTGAATCAAACCCAATTGTCAAATCATTAGTTGAAAGTGGCTTAATATCAACGATTTTGATTTTGATTTTTGTGATTTATTGTACATATCGTTCGAAATTTTATATGATTGCAACTTTATTGTGGCTAAACAGTGTCGTGATTTTGTTTACTCCTTTGTTTATTGTAAATGTTTTAGTATGTAGATGGTTAGATGATAGGCGTAAATAATTTAATTTTTAAAATGAATGAATAGTAAAAAGGATATGGGAATTGATAATTTGGATTGGTTAATAGGTTTTGCGGCCTTGTCAATTATGTTTTTATTATATATTTGGTGGTTGGGTTTGCTTTTAAATTCTAATGCTATATAAAAATGTATATTTAAACCCAAGAATAAAATGAAATTGAATTTTAAAAGAATTACTGCCTCAGGTAGTTTTATACCAGAGATAGATGGATTACGATTCATAGCAATTATTAGTGTTATTTTATATCACATAATGCTTTTTTTAGTTAAGAAAGACAGTAATCAATATCTAGATAATTTTGATTATTCTTTTTTACAAAGAATTTTAGAACATGGATTTTTAGGGGTGCCACTTTTTTTTGTGATTAGTGGTTTTATTTTGGGGCTTCCATTTGCTAAACAATACTTAAAGAATGAAAATAAAGTAGTATTAAGTAAATATTTTTTAAGAAGATTATCAAGATTAGAACCACCTTATATTCTTGTGATGACGCTATTGTTACTTGGAGCAGTTTATGTTGCGAAGACTGTTTCAATGAGTGATGGAATAACTAGTTATATATCCTCTATTTTTTATTTAAACAATTTTATTTATCCAGGTTTTACTTCAACATTGAATGTAGTTGCTTGGTCTTTAGAAGTTGAAGTGCAATTTTATATTTTAGCTCCTTTATTAGCTTATATTTTTTCTATAAAAAAAGCATTTACACGACGAATAGTTTTGTTTTTTCTTGCAATGTTATTTTTGATTGTTAATCAATTATATACATTACCGTTTTTGAGTTTAATTAATTATTTTCAATACTTTATAATTGGGTTCTTTTTAGCTGATTTATATGTGTCCAACGCTTCATTATTGCCAAAAACCAAAAATGATTATTTAATAGGTTTGTTTCTGTTTTGTTTTATCTGGGTGTTTGATAACGGGGATTTTGAAAATATCTATTCTAAAATTATTTTTGAATCAGTGCAATTGAGTAGTATCTTTTTTCTTTATTATTATGTTCTCTTTCATAAAGTTTTTAAAATATTATCCTTCAAATTAATTACAAACATTGGAGGAATGTGTTACTCGATATATCTAATACATTATCCAATTATAAGTATGATAGGTAATCCCCTTTTAAAATACTCTTTTTCGGAGTATAGTTTTGTTAATACTTTTGTGTATGTATTTGTATTAATAGTTTCTATAATGATTATGTCTTCATGTTTTTTTTTAATGGTAGAAAGACCTTGTATGGATAAAGATTGGTACAAAAAGATATTCAGGAAAAAAGTAGCCTAAAAAGCAATAATATAAAGTTAATAATCATGAGTTTATATGTTTAACAAATTAGAATGATATAAATGTCGTATTTTGTAATTGTTTAATTTCTAACAACTTATAGGTTATGATTATCAGATAAATAGTGGTTCTATTAGTTGTACAAAATCCTCTAAGTATAGGTTTTCTAATCTTAGTTCGGTTAGTAACAATTTTTCATTTATATAATTATTTTAGATTTATAAATATTGAAAAAAATAACTTAAAAAAATTAAAAATACTCTTAAAATAATAAATCAAAAATACTATGAAGGCAGTAATACTTTGTGGAGGTTACGGAACAAGAATTCGTGATGTCGCTGACGATATACCAAAACCAATGATCCCTATTGGAGGAAAGCCAATTATTTGGCATATAATGAAAACATACGCGTCTTATGGATATCAGGATTTTGTGCTTTGTATGGGTTATAAAAGCGAAGTAATTAAAGATTTTTTTGTTAATTACGAACTAAGAAGTGCTGATATTAAAATAAAATTAGGAGAAAAAGCAGAACAAATTATTTCAGAAACGAGCCATGATGAAGATGGTTGGGAAATCACTCTTGCTGAAACAGGAATTAAAGCCATGACAGGTGCTCGTGTTAGAAGAATAAAAAAATATATTGGTGAAGATCCAATGTTTATGCTTACCTATGGAGATGGAGTTGGAGATATTAATATAGATGCACTAGTAGCTTTTCATAAAGCACATGGGAAAATGGTTACTCTAACAGGTGTTAGGCCACCTGGGCGTTTTGGTGAATTAGGAATTGCCGAAGACGGATCTACTATTACCGGATTTAATGAAAAACCGCAAGCAAGTGGTGGACGTATAAATGGGGGATATTTTGTATGCAACAGGGAGTTCTTAGATGTTTTAAGTGACAATGAAGATTTGGTTTTAGAGCAAGAACCAATGAAAAAACTGGTTGAATTAGGAGAGTTGAAAGTTTTTGAACATGATGGCTTTTGGCAACCCATGGATACTTCTAGGGAATATACACTATTAAATGAACTTTATAATAATAATCAAGCACCTTGGGTAAAATGGGAGAAAAAGTAGTTTTTGGAAATATTTATCGTGATAAGAAGGTTTTAGTGACAGGTAACACCGGATTTAAAGGTTCGTGGCTATGTACTTGGTTAATTTCATTAGGGGCAGAGGTATATGGAATTTCAAATGAAATACCCACCTCTCCTTCAATGTTTGTAGAGCTGGAATTGAAAACTAAGATGAAACATTTTTTTGCCGATATTCGTGACTTAGATGCTGTTAGAAAGATAATAAGCGAAATAGAGCCAGATTTTGTTTTTCATTTAGCAGCACAGCCGATAGTATCTTTATCTTATAGTGAGCCGATAGATACTATTTCTACCAATGTAATGGGAACAGCTAATGTACTAGAAGTTTTACGTTCCTACGATAAACCTTGTACAGCAATTATTATTACAAGTGATAAATGTTATGATAATGTTGAATGGATTTTTGGATATAAAGAGACAGACGCATTAGGCGGTAAAGATATTTACAGTGGAAGTAAAGGAGCAGCTGAGTTAATTTTTAAATCATACTACCATTCTTTTTTTAAAAAAGAGCAAGGTGTTGTAAAAATAGCTTCAGCCCGAGCAGGAAATGTTATTGGGGGAGGAGATTGGGCTTTGGACAGAATCATACCAGATTGTATGCGTTCTTGGAGTTTAGGTAAGGTAGTAGAAATAAGAAGTCCAAAAGCTACTCGTCCTTGGCAGCATGTTTTAGAGCCCCTTAGTGGTTATTTACAATTGGGAGAACGTTTATACAAAGACCACACTTTAAATGGAGAAAGTTTTAATTTTGGACCAAAACCAGAATACAATCATACAGTTCAAGAAATTTTAGAGGATATGAGTGTACGTTGGCACTTTGAAAATTCTAAGGATGCTTACCAAATTACAGGTGATATTAAGTTCTATGAAGCTGGATTGTTAAAATTAAACTGTGACAAAGCACTATTTTATTTTCAATGGAAGCCAACACTTGATTATACAACACTCATTGGATATACTAGCGATTGGTATTATGAGTTTTACAAGAATAAAGGAGATATGTTTTTATATACCCAATCTCAGATTAAAGGATATGAGGATTTAGCAAAACTAGGGAAGATAGCATGGACAAAATAACAATACAGGGTGTTTTGTTAACGCCGTTAAAAAGAATACATAATCCAAAAGGAGATGTTTTTCATGGAATGAAAAAATCAGATGTTGGTTATGCTGGTTTTGGGGAAGCTTATTTTTCTACGATTAATTTCGAAGATGTAAAGCCGTGGAAAAAGCATTTCAACATGACTTTGAATTTTGTTGTGCCTTTGGGAGATATTCGTTTTGTTATTTATGATGATAGAGAAAATAGTAGTACGAAAAACACCTTTTTTGACGTAACTTTAGGGGAAAATAATTATCAAAGAATTACTATACCTCCAGGTGTTTGGGTTGCATTTAGCGGTGCTGGAAAAAATTATAATTTGCTGTTGAATTTGGCAGACATAGAACATGATCCAAATGAAATAGAACGAAAACTAGATTTGTCTGAAATTATTTATTCATGGTAAAAAAAAAAATTCTTGTCACTGGAGGGAGTGGATATATTGGTTCAAGAATTTGTTTGTATCTGGCTAATAAAGGATACGATGTAACAGCTCTTTGCTATTCTAAAATTCCTGCAGATGAAACTTGGATAGAAAAAATGGATAAGGTTTTAATTGGAGATGTAAGAGATGAACAATTTTTGCAGGAAGTAGCCAATTATGAATATGATATTTTAATACATTTAGTTTCGCTGGATCATCACCAATCTAATGGCACTCCTTCATTTGTTAGCTCGGTTAATATCACTCCAGTTTGGTCTCTATTAGATGTTTTTTCAAAAAAAGGATTAAAAAAATTTATTTACTTCTCTACTGCGCAAGTCTATGGAGGGTTAAAAGATGAGGTAGTGAGTGAAAATAAATTATTGTCAAGTAAGAACCCTTACGGATTAACTCATCAAGTTGGAGAAATGATTTGTGAATATTATAATGTCAATTCGGATGTTGATTGTCATGTAGTTAGGTTGTCAAATAGCTATGGTGCGCCAATTTTTGAAGAAAATAATTGTTGGTGGCTAGTCGTTAATGATTTATGCCGAATGGCATATAATCAAAAACGAATAGTATTGCAATCAGATGGATCACCTTTGCGTGATTTTATACATGGATGGGATGTTTGTGCAGGAGTACAAACTATTATAGAAACAAAAGCAAAACATCCCGTTTATAATTTATCATCTGGAATTACGCTTTCAATATTGGAAATTGCCGAAAAAGTAGAAAAGGTTTTTGCACAACGATATGGTTTAAAATTACCAATAGAAGTTACAGTATCAGGACAAAAAGAGGAAAGCTTAAAAGCTACGAATTATAAGATCGACAATAGTCTAATTTGCAGTATAGGATTTAAGCCAAAATGGTCGTTAGAAGATGGTATTAATGATCTTTTAGATTATTTGCAAAAAGGAAGTTAATTTAACTTTAGTATATATATGTTAAAAATTAATAATTATTTGTTTTCCGTTGTTATACCTACTTATAATAGAAGAGTAGATTTAGAAAGATGTTTAAATTCTTTGGTTGCACAAACATTTAAAAATTTTGAAGTTATAATTTGTGATAATGCATCGACAGATCAAACAACCGAATTAGTAAAGGATTATAAAAAGCTTTTGAATCTAAATTATATTCGTTTGTCTGAAAATTCTGGAGGACCTGCTAAGCCTAGAAATATAGGAATAGTAAATGCAAAAGGAAAGTGGATTTGTTTTTTAGATTCTGATGATTGGTATGCGACTAACAAATTAGAGTATATTTCTAATTTAAATTTAGATAATGTCGACGTTGTTTATCATAGATTATTGTCAGTAGATAAAAATGGTATTCAAGGAAAAATGTTTACAAGACAAATAAATAACAAGACACCACTAGTAGATTTTTTAACACGCTTTAACCCTATCTTAACGTCTTCATGTTGTATTAGAAAAAGTGTTTTCTATGTAAACGGGTTGTCATTTTCAGAGGATAAAAAGATTATTGGCGTTGAGGATTTCGATTTATGGATTAGAATGGGACTTGTGGGAGCGAAATTCAAACTAATAAAAAAAGACCTAGGTTTTTACAATAAACAAGGTGCAGACAGCTTATCTTATGTGGGTGACCGTCAAGTCGCTAGGTTGAATGAAGTTTATTCTTCTTATAAAAGGTTATTATCTGCTAAAGAACAAAAAAAATCATTAGCCGCTTTTAGTTATCAAAAGGGAGTGTTACTATTAGGAGATAAGGATAAAACAGCAAGTTTTAAAAATTTTGTAGCTGCATTAAAAAATGGTGTTACATATATAAAAATACGGGCTATGATTAGGATTATAAAATTAAACCCTGTTAGTTTCCTAAAAACTGAGTGAATTAATTAAGTAATAATGAAGTATTTTTATTATAAGTGGTCAAGCAAAAGATTTCTTTAAGTAAAATTATTAATATATAAGGCAGATTCTGTCTTTAAAAAGAATTTGGAGTAACTCAAAATCCAATTAAATAAAAAGGATAAATTTAATGTCGAAGAAAATTTTACACATTTCTGAAAAAGGTGAAGGGGGTGGCGGTGAATCTGTATTTAGAGAAACCGTTATTTTATTGAAAGAATTGGATTTATCAAATTCACATTATACAGCTTGTAAAAAATCAGAACAATTGCCATTCAAATTAGATTTTGAATTTAAAAGCAAAGAGCAGTTATTAGATTTTATTTATTCTTTTTCAAATAAAAGAAAAATGGATCTAATTTTAAAAGAAATTAAGCCTGAAGTAATACACTTACATCACTATGGTAATCTGTCTCCTTCAATTTTGCATTCCTTATTTAATTATAAAAAAAGAAATCCAAAGGTCCAAATAATACAAACGGTACATACTTTTCAATATTCTTGTTCTCATCAGGCGGCGTATGACTATCATAAAACTAAAAGATGTTTGGATTGTGCCAGTATGCATTTTAAAACTAAAATCTTTTATAGGAAATGTAGTAGAGCTGGTTTTATTCATTCTATTGCAAAAGGTTTCAATAGTTTAATAACCCATTATTATTACAAGAAAGGAGTAATAGACACTATAATCGTACCTTCTAATTTTATAAAAGAATCTATTCTTTTAAATAAATTTTATAAGGATAAAGAAATTAACGTTATTAATAACCCAATTTTCAGCGATTTTCAGAAAATTAAAGAATATAGTAAAGAAAACAATATAGTATATTTTGGTCGACTATCAGAAGAAAAGAATATAAAATTATTAATTACTGCTTTTGTACAATTTGTGAATAATAAAGAAGGCGATAAATACAAACTTTTGATCATAGGAGACGGCCCCGAGAAAGAAGAACTTCAAAAGTATGTCACAAAAGAAAATATGGTAGAAAGAGTATTGTTTTTGCCATTTATGTCGCAAGAAAAACTAAAAAAGTATCTAGAAATTTCAAAAATTTCAATAATGACATCCAAGTGTTTTGAGAATGCTCCTATGATGATGATAGAGTCTTTTAATTATGACATTATCCCAATAGTAGCAGATCATGGAGGAATGAGAGAAATGGCTTTAAAATTAAATTTCGGATTTCTTTTTGAAAGCGAGAATCAAGAATCTTTAATACGTCAAATTTTTAGTGCTACTAAAGATTATCAGGAGATAATTAATAAGAAACCAAAATTAGAAGGAAAAATACATGATTTGTTTTCAAAGTCATTGTATTTTAGTGAATTGACTAATTTATATTCTAAAATTTAAATAAATTATGTTAAATAAATTTTCAGTTTTGATGTCAGTTTACATTAAAGAAAATCCAAATTGTCTAAGACAGTCTTTGGAATCAGTATGTACGCAAACTTTAAAGCCAAATGAAATTATACTGGTTAAGGATGGTCATCTTAATAATGAGCTGGATGATGTAATTAATGAGTATGTTATTAGATTTCCATTATTATTTATAGTAGTTGAGCTTCCTAAAAATAAAGGCTTGGCAAATGCTTTGAATGAAGGTATGAAATATGCAAAACATGAGATTATTGCTAGAATGGATTCTGATGATATTTGCATGCCGGAAAGGTTTAAAATTCAAGTTAATTACCTTATAGATAACAATTTAGATATAGTTGGAGGGCAAATAATTGAATTTTCTAAAAATATCGAAGATGTGGTTTCTATAAGGATGGTACCTGTTTATCATGATGAAATTGTTCAATTTATGAAGTTCAGAAGTCCTTTTTCTCATCCAACTATCGTTTTTAGAAAGAAGTCTTTTCAGTTACTTAAAGGATACGATAATACAATATTTCCAGAGGATTATGATTTTTTTGTACGAGCATATTTAGCAGGATTTAAATTTGGAAATGTTAAAGAAAATGTTTTATACTTTAGGCTTGGAGAAAACTTGTCGGAGGCTATAAAACGAAGATGGGGAAGAAAATATGCTGTTAATGAAATGAAATTATATAAAAAATTTCTAAAATTAGGTTTTTTTAATTATTTTGATTTCTTTAAAGTTTTAGTTTTTAAGATTCCACTAAGAATTATGCCTTTTAGTTTATACAGCTATATTTATTTTAAATTTTCTAGGTAATGAAAAAAATTCTAATAACTGGTTCTACAGGGTTTGTTGGAACGAATCTCAAAGAATATCTAAATGAAAATGAAATAGAATCATTAAATATTCGTTATGTAACAGGTCAAAAAATAGAAATTGAAACAGATATAGTTATTCATCTTGCTGGTAAAGCACATGATTTGAAAAAAGTGTCTAAGCCGAATGATTATTATGAGGCGAATTTTGAATTGACAAAACAACTGTTTGATACTTTTTTATGTTCTAGTGCTTCTGTATTTGTTTTTATGAGTACTGTTAAAGCTGTTGCGGATAAAGTTGAGGGAATATTAGTTGAAGATATTACTCCAAATCCTGAAACACATTATGGAATTAGTAAACAGCAGGCAGAAGCCTATATATTAAGTAATAAATTACCTGAAGGTAAGAGAGTCTTTATACTTCGACCTTGTATGATTCATGGTCCGAATAATAAAGGTAATCTTAATTTGTTATACGAAGTAGTGCAAAAAGGATTGCCATGGCCATTAGCTGCGTTTGAAAACAAAAGATCATTTTTAAGTATTGAAAACCTTTGTTTTATAATTAAAAAAATTATCGAAAATCAACATATAGAATCGGGTGTATATAATCTTGCTGACGACCAGTTTTTATCTACAAATGAATTAGTGCAGATAATATCTTCGGTTTGTAATAAAAAAAACAGGACTTTATCAATACCCAAGACTATAATTAATAGTATTGCTAAAGCTGGAGATTTAATAAAATTACCACTAAATTCGGAAACAATTCAAAAGTTAACGGAAAATTATAGAGTGTCAAATCAAAAAATAAAATCAGCTATCGGGATTGAAAGGCTACCTTATACAGCTACGCAAGGACTTGAAAAAACAATAAAAAGCTTCATCAATAAATAATGCAATACACAATACTGGGAATTCTCTTAATGATTTTAATGTTACTTTACTTTAAAGTAGCAGATCGTTTTAATATTATTGATAAACCTAATCAAAGAAGTTCTCATACAGAGATTACATTAAGAGGAGGAGGGATTATATTTTGGTTTTCTGCCTTATTTTATTCCGTGCAACATATTCAAAATAATTATTTTTTCTTTACAGGAATTACTTTAGTGAGTTTAGTGAGTTTTTGGGATGATATCCAAAACCTTTCAAATAAAATTCGAATTTCAATTCATTTTTTAGCCATTACACTGATTTTTTATGATTTGGAACTTTTTAATTTAGTTCCAATTTGGGGAATTATAATAGCTTATATTTTGGCAATTGGGCTCATTAATGCTTATAATTTTATGGATGGAATTAATGGCATAACAGGTCTCTATACTTTGACCGTAATGGGATCTTTACTTTATATTAATACAAACGTTCAATGGTTTACCGATGGAGTTTTTATAAAATATGGAATTGTTGCAAGTTTAGTTTTTCTGTTTTTTAATTATCGAAAAAAAGCGAAATGTTTTGCCGGAGATGTCGGGAGTATAGCTATTGCTTTTTGGATAATTTACCTCGTTTGGAAACTTAGTTTGGTTACAAACTCACTTATTTGGTTTTTATTTTTGGCTGTTTATGGAGTTGATGCTATTTGTACAATTATACATCGTTTGTATTTAAAACAAAATATTTTTGAGGCACATCGTTTACATTTATATCAGGTGTTAAGTAATGAATATAAAATACAGCATAGATTAGTTTCCTTATATTATGCATTAGTTCAAATTGCAATTTCGGTTTTAGTAGTTTTTCTGTATCGAAAAGTTCAAGAAATAACATTATTTCTAATAGTGATTTTGCCTTTAATTTTAATATACAGTTCAAAATTTTATATGTTGAATAAACATAGCTTAAAATTCAACTCATGATTCCTAAAATAATACAAGGAGGAAACTTTTCAGATCATCGGGGAACTATTTCATTTGTTAATGATTTTAGTTTTAAAGACATAGAAAGATTTTATGTTATTAGTAATTCTGAAGAAAATCCGATACGCGCTTGGCAAGGGCATAAATTAGACTCAAAAAACTTTTATTGTTTAAGTGGCTCTTTTAATATTCATTTTATAAAAATTGATAATTGGGAAAATCCTTCAAAAGATTTAACGATTGAAACCGTCTTAGTTTCAGAATCTGAAAGTAGAATAGTTCATATTCCTTCAGGTTATGCTAATGCAATTGAATCATTGGAAGCAAATTCAAAATTAATATCATTTTCGACTTTACCATTAGTAAATGTAAAAGAAGACGATGTTCGTTATCCATTTGATTACTGGAAAATAAATGGATAATAAGCCAATTTATTTATCATTATCACAACAGAGCGGTTTTGAACAAGGATATATTCAGAAAGCTTTAGAAACTAATTGGATTACTTCTGGAGGACCAAATGTTGATGAATTTGAAAACACTATAGAAAGTTACCTTGAAAAGGAATTGTTTGTTACAGCTTTAAATTCTGGAACATCAGCAATTCATTTGGCATTAATTTTATTAGATATAAAAGCTGGTGATGAAGTTATTTGCCAAAGCATGACTTTTTCAGCTTCTGTTAATCCTGTATTATATCAAAGTGCAATTCCTATTTTTGTAGACAGTGAGTCCGAAACGTGGAACATCTGCCCCAAAAATCTTGAAATAGCAATTAAGGATAGAATAAAAAAAGGTAAAAAACCTAAAGCTATAATTGCCGTTCACTTGTATGGAAATCCATATAAAATAGATGAGATTCATGCTATTGCAGAGAAATATGATATTCCAATTATTGAGGATAGTGCAGAAGCATTGGGAAGTTCGTATAAAGGAAAAAAATGTGGAACTTTTGGGACATTTGGAATTCTCTCGTTTAATGGAAATAAAATAATTACAACCTCAAGTGGAGGAGCATTAATTTCGAATTCAATTGATTTAAAAAAGCGTGCAATTTTTTATGCTACTCAATCAAAAGATGAAGCGATTCATTACCAGCACAGTGAAATTGGTTACAATTATAGGATGAGCAACATTTGTGCAGGAATAGGTCTGGGGCAAGTTCAGATTTTAGATCACAATGTGATAGCAAGACGAGAAAATCATTTTTTTTATAAGAACATTTTTAGTGACATAAAAAGTGTAAGACTTTTCGAAGTTTTAAATGAAGATTATTATTCGAATTATTGGTTAAATGCTATTTTAATAGAACCAAATATTAAAAAAAAGATAGACAGAGAAAGTTTAAGAATAGCTTTTAAAAATCAAAATATTGAAACACGTCCACTTTGGAAACCAATGCATTTACAAACAATTTTTCAGAAATATCCTTATTATGGAAATAAAATTGCGAAGGGATTATTTGAAAAAGGTTTGTGTTTACCATCAGGATCAAACTTAACTGATTTGGATAAAAAAAGAATAAAAACTGTACTGGATGATTTTTTTAATAGAACATAAAATAAAATAACAAGATTTTTAAATGAAAATCGAAGAAACATTTTTAAAGGATTTACAAATAATAGAACCAACTGTTTTTGGAGATGAAAGAGGTTATTTTTTTGAATCATACAGCAAAACAAAATTTGAAGATTTAGGCATTAATATTGAATTTGTTCAGGATAATCAATCCTTTTCTAAAAAAGGCACATTAAGAGGTTTGCATTATCAAAATCCTCCCTTTGCCCAAACGAAATTAGTTCGCGTTTTAGAAGGTGAAATTATCGATGTTGCTGTAGATTTGAGAAAAGATTCTCCAACCTATGGAAAATCATTTAGCGTTTTGTTATCAGCCGAAAATAAAAAACAATTATTAGTTCCTCAAGGGTTTGCTCATGGTTTTTCGGTTATTAGCGAAACAGCATCTGTGATGTATAAATGTGATCAATTTTACAATAAAGCTTCAGAAGGTGGTATTAAATATAATGATCCGTCGTTGAATATTGATTGGGGAATGGATTTGAAAGATGCGATTGTTTCAGAAAAAGACGAAATTCTTCCTTTCATTGAAAATTGTAATAGTTTATTTTAATGGAAAAAATTCTTGTAACAGGAGCAAACGGACAATTAGGATCTGAATTAAATGTTTTGTCTTCAAATTACCCTCAACATGAATGGGTTTTTGCAGATAGAACTAAAATTACATTAGATAATCTGGACTTACTTAAAACGCAGTTAAGTGAAATTCAACCAACAAT
Organism: Flavobacterium sp. N1736; assembly: GCF_025947065.1. Taxonomy (NCBI): domain Bacteria; kingdom Pseudomonadati; phylum Bacteroidota; class Flavobacteriia; order Flavobacteriales; family Flavobacteriaceae; genus Flavobacterium; species Flavobacterium sp. N1736. The sequence continues at coordinate 3,074,174 of NZ_CP109994.1, read as the reverse complement.
TATTTTAAATTGTGGAGCTTATACTGCAGTCGATAAAGCAGAGACAGAGAAAGAATTAGCTTTTACAATCAATAATGCTGCAGTGGCATTAATTGCGAAATATGCTTTTGAAAATAATGCAAAATTAATTCATATTTCGACAGATTATGTTTTTGACGGATTATCTTCAATAGCTTTGAATGAAGAAGCAGAAACGAACCCCATAAACATATATGGAGAAAGTAAAAGAGCGGGAGAAATTGCATGTTTAAGTGAAAACCCAAATTCAATTATTTTAAGAACTTCATGGGTTTATAGTAAGTTTGGCAACAATTTTGTTAAAACAATGCAACGCCTAATGCAGGAAAAAGAATCAATCAATGTGGTTAATGATCAGGTTGGTTCTCCAACATATGCTGCTGACTTAGCGCAGGCTATGATCGATATAATAAATTTTTCAACTTGGGTTCCGGGAATTTATAATTATTCAAATGAAGGTGAAATAAGTTGGCACGAATTTGCGTTGACAATAAAAGAATTTGGAGAATATAAATGTATTGTTGTAGGTATTCCATCAGCATCATATCCAACTCCGGCTAAACGACCAAATTTTTCATTATTAGATAAGAAAAAAATTAAAGAAGTTTATAATTTAGATATTCCTGATTACCAAGAGAGTTTAAAAAAAATGTTTATAAAATAGAGATGATTTGAAGATTTAGATTTTAGCATTTCAATGATAAGAAATCTAAAATCTAAAATCTAAAGTCTAAAATCAAAAATATATGAAAGGAATTATTTTAGCCGGAGGTTCTGGCACTCGCTTACATCCTTTAACACTTGCAATGAGTAAGCAAATGATGCCGGTATACGATAAACCAATGATTTATTACCCATTGTCAACTTTAATGATGTCAGGTATCAATGAAATATTGATTATCTCCACTCCGCATGATTTGCCAAATTTCAAGAAATTGCTTGGAGATGGATCAACATTAGGTTGTAAATTTAGCTATGCAGAACAGGCAATTCCTAACGGATTAGCTCAGGCTTTTGTAATTGGCGAAGAGTTTATTGGTAATGATGATGTTGCCTTAATTTTAGGAGATAACATATTTTTTGGTTCTAATATGCAGGAGTTGTTAAAATCAAATACAAAACCTACTGGAGGTGTTGTTTTTGCTTATCATGTTTCAGATCCGGAGCGTTATGGAGTTGTTGAATTTGATGAGAATTTCAAAGCAATATCTATCGAAGAAAAACCAGAAGAGCCAAAATCAAGTTATGCAGTTCCAGGATTGTATTTTTATGACAATTCAGTCGTGGAAATCGCTAAAAATATAAAACCAAGCGCACGTGGAGAATATGAAATTACTGATGTCAATAAGGTATATCTGCAAAGAGAAGCTTTAAAAGTTGGTATTTTGAGCAGAGGCACAGCTTGGCTTGATACAGGAACTTTTAACAGTTTAATGCAAGCTGGACAATTTGTTCAGGTTCTGGAAGAAAGACAAGGATTGAAAGTAGGATGTATTGAAGAAATTGCCTGGAGACAAGGATTTATAAACGACGCTCAGCTTGAAGAACTTGCATTGCCATTAGTGAAATCAGGTTATGGAAGTTACTTGATTGATTTTTTAAAACAAAAGAAAAAAGGTGTCAAAATTTAATTTTCATTCTGGAAATACGCATTTGAAGCCTTTAATTTGTATTTTTGTGTGTAATACGAACTTTACAAAACTAAAATAAACCAAAATTGAATAAAGACGAACAAAACAACATAAGAAGTTTGTTCCTTAATTTCCTTTCCCCAAGAAATTTACGGGCAAATATTAATAACCTAAGTTATTTACCTAGGTGGATTATTATTGCTATAGATGTAATGGTGCTGATTTTTTCATTCACATTCACTTATATGCTGTTTGAAGGAACCGCTTTAGGTTATATAGTTACGTCACATCAATTTTATTTCGTAGGAAGTTTAATTTTTGTGAATGTATTCTTCTTCTGGCTATTTAGAACATACTCGGGAATCATTCGACACTCTTCCTATATCGATGCTATTAAACTGTTATTTTCTCAAATGTCAGTTTTAGTATTTTTTTTATTTTTCAATTTAGTTTTTGAATTATATGCAGGACACAAAGCCTTTTTAAATACTGCGTTATTTATTAATTTGGTTTTATCTTTTTGTGGTTTGTTTTTATATCGTGTAATTGTAAAACAAACTTTTGAAATTTATTTTTCAGAAAAAACAAGTACCAAATTAATCAGAACGGTAATTTATGGTACCGATGCAAATGCTATTTCGGTAGCCAATGCATTGAAATTTGAAACACCTTCCCGTTTTAAAATAGTTGGTTTTGTAGATAAAAACAATCAAAACGCATCCAAAAGAATGTTGGATTTGCCAATTTTGATATTAAGAAAAAAATTACCGGCATTAATGCGATCTGTTGCTGCAGAAGGTGTAATTATTGCTGATAAAAGCTTATCGAAAGATGAACAATTAATTATTGTTGATCAATGTTTAGAATTCAATTATAGAGTATATACAGTTCCTTTGATTTCCGATTGGGAAAATCAAAAGGAAATTTCTCAAAAAGTAAAAAACATTCAGATTGAAGATTTGTTAGAAAGAAAACCCATAGTTCTTGACAGTAAATCAATCTCAAAACAACTAAAAGACAAAACAATTCTTATTACAGGAGCTGCCGGATCAATTGGTAGCGAGATCGTAAGACAAGTGCTGGGATTTAATCCAAGAAAAGTTATTATTCTTGATCATGCAGAAACTCCACTTCATAATTTATGTTTGGAAACTTTTGGTATGAATTCTGAAACAAAAATTATTGCTGTTGTTGCCGATGTAAGAAGTAAAAAAGCACTGGAAAAAGTTTTTAAAAATCATAATCCACATGTTGTTTTTCATGCGGCAGCTTACAAACATGTTCCTTTGATGGAAGAAAATCCTTCGCAGGCCATTTTGACAAATATTAAAGGAACTAAGAATTTAGCGGATTTATCGTGCAGATATCATGTTAAGAAATTTGTCATGGTTTCGACAGATAAAGCAGTTAATCCTAGTAATGTAATGGGAGCCAGCAAGAGAATTGCGGAGAAATATGTACAGTCTTTATTTTTGAAAAACCAAAGAGAAAATATTGAAGGTGCAACAAAGTTTATTACTACCCGTTTTGGAAATGTTTTGGGATCAAACGGATCAGTCGTTCCTTTATTTACGAAACAAATTGCTGAAGGCGGACCAGTAACGATCACACATCAGGATATTATTCGTTATTTTATGACAATTCCTGAAGCTTGCCAATTAGTTCTGGAAGCAGGAGCAATGGGTAATGGAGGTGAAATCTATATTTTTGATATGGGCAAACCAGTCAAAATAATTGATTTGGCTAAAAAAATGATTAAACTTGCCGGCTTTATTCCGGACAAAGAAATAAAAATAAAAATTGTTGGTTTACGACCAGGTGAAAAATTATATGAAGAATTATTAAATGATACTTCCAAAACCCTACCAACCTATCATAACAAAATTATGATTGCACAGGAGATACAAGATGAGTACGAGAATTTGCATACCGAAATTGATGAACTCATTGGAATTGCTGATTTTTATGAAAATGACGATATAGTCAGCAAAATGAAAAAGATAGTTCCGGAATTTAAAAGTATGAATTCTGCTTTTGAAGTTTTAGATAAATAACTTTGTAATCAGTAAAATAAAAATTTTAAATCGAAAATTTAGAAAGGTGTTTTTAATTAAACGCCTTTTTTGCTTTTTATGACTCACTTAAAAGAGTAAAAATCCTGTTAATTTAAATGGGTTAAGCTGATTTAAAAATATAACATACTACCTGTTAAAAAATACTTTTTTATATTTTTTAAATTCTTATTATTGCACTCCCCAATGTAATGAAAAATAAAATGAACAATAATAATGTTTCTAATGACTGGTTGTTTGAAATAACGCCCAAAAATAAATTCTTCTCGCTAAATTTAAAAGAAGTTTGGCAATATAGAGATTTGCTGTTTCTTTTTGTAAAACGTGACGTTATTACAGTCTATAAACAAACCGTTTTGGGGCCGCTTTGGTATTTAATACAACCCTTATTTACCTCTATAACTTTTACTATAATTTTTAATAACGTAGCGGGCATAAATACAGGAACTGTTCCTCCATTTTTATTTAACCTTGCCGGAATAACCGTTTGGAATTATTTTACAGCCTGTCTAACAGGAACTTCAGATACATTTAAGGCAAATGCATCGATATTTGGAAAAGTATATTTTCCCAGAATTATTACACCTTTATCAGTAGTAATTTCAAATTTAATAAAATTCGGAATACAGTTTTTTATTTTTATAGCATTTTACTGTTACTATTATTTTCAGGGATCCAGCTTGTATTTGAATGGTTTTCTGTTATTTTTTCCTCTTTTAATTGTTATTATGGGTTTTTTAGGTTTAGGCCTTGGAATGCTAATTTCTTCTATGGTAACAAAATATAGAGATTTTAGTTATTTGGTAACTTTTGGAATTCAGTTGCTAATGTATTTATCAGCGGTGATGTATCCGATGGAATTAATAAAAAGTAAGCTGCCTAAGTTTAGTTGGATTGTCGAATATAATCCTTTGGCTTATATTATTGAAACATCTCGTTATATGCTTTTAAATGTTGGAGAAATTTCTGTTTTCGGACTAATCTATACTGTAATAGTTACAATTGCCGTATTCTTTATTGGTCTTTTAGTTTTTAATAAAACCGAAAAAAGTTTTATTGATACCGTTTAATAATTTATACGAATAAGAACTTATAAAAGTTCTGAGAATATATTATTCATACTTTACAATCCCAAATTGGAAAAAGATATTATTTTAAAAGCTGAAAATATTTCTAAACAATATCGTTTAGGAGAAGTTGGTACAGGAACCCTGAGTCATGACATAAACAGATGGTGGCATCAAATTAGAGGAAAAGAAAATCCTTATTTGAAAATTGGAGATACTAACGATCGATCTACAAAAGGAAGTTCAGATTATGTCTGGGCTTTGCAGGATATAAATTTTGAAGTAAAACGCGGTGAAGTTTTAGGAATCATAGGTAAAAACGGAGCCGGAAAATCAACACTTTTAAAAATACTCTCAAAGGTAACAGCTCCAACAACCGGAAGTATCAAATCAAAAGGAAGAATTGCTTCTTTATTAGAAGTTGGTACCGGTTTTCATGGTGAAATGACAGGCCGTGAAAATATCTATTTAAATGGAGCAATTTTAGGAATGACCAAAAAGGAAATTACTTCAAAGCTGGATGAGATTATAGAATTTTCAGGTTGTGAACGTTATATTGATACTCCTGTAAAACGTTACAGCAGCGGAATGACTGTTAGACTGGCTTTTGCTGTAGCAGCATTTTTAGAGCCTGAAATTTTAGTAATTGACGAGGTTTTGGCTGTAGGTGATGCAGAATTTCAAAAGAAGGCGATTGGAAAAATGCAGGATATTTCAAAAGGAGAAGGAAGAACTGTTTTATTTGTAAGCCACAATATGGCAGCAGTAAAGAGTTTATGTACTAGAGGAATTGTTATGGAGCATGGGAAATTAGTTTTAGATGAAGATATTGATAAAGCTGTTTCTTATTATTTAGGAGGCTCGGATTTTGAAAGATCAAACAGCAGAAAATTCGATAATTTTGATAATGAAATATTTACTTTAAATGAAATCGGACTTCAAAATGTTGGGGAAAGCTTCGATGATCCTCTAACAGAAAATAAAGAAATTGAGTTAATAACCAACATATTCTTAAAAGCTGATGATTGTGAAAGGTACCACATAACCTATCATCTTTATAATGACATGGGAGAATCCTTGTTCTCTTTTTCAAATAATAATTCGAAAGAAATATTACGAAAAGGACAAAATATTTTGACTTGTACTTTTCCGGCAAATTTCTTTCAGTCAGGTGCCTTTAGCTTAACACTTTTTATTGTTGAAGATAAAAGAAAATCAATATTTAAAGAGAGTGATATTATACATTTTACCATAATTGATGGTGGTAGAGAGTTAGGAGTTTATATGGGCAGAGAACCAGGTTATATTAAACCCACCTTTAATTGGGGGAATAAAAATTAGAAATAATGATCAATGTAACAAAAACTTTTTTGCCTCCTATTGAGGAGTATAATAAATATCTTGAAAGAGCCTGGAATAAACAGTGGATTACAAATCGAGGAGAACTAGTTCTGGAACTAGAAGAAAAGTTAAAAAGAAGTCTTGGCATTGATAATATTATTATAACTAATAATGGAACTTTACCATTACAAATTGCTCTAAAATTATTTGGAAAAGGTGGAGAAATAATAACAACACCTTTTAGTTATGTCGCTACCACAGCAGCTATAGTTTGGGAAAATTGTAAACCGGTATTTGTGGATATTCATCCAAATTATTTAACAATCGATGAAACAAAGATAGAAGCTGCAATTACAAGTAAAACAACAGCAATTTTAGCTACTCATGTTTTTGGAAACCCCTGTAATGTTGAAGCAATTGAAGCAATTGCAAATAAATATAACTTAAAAGTAATTTATGACGCAGCACATGGTTTTGCAGTAAACTATAAAAACAAATCCATATTTAGTTATGGTGATGTAAGTACCTGTAGTTTTCATGCAACAAAATTATTTCACACCGGAGAAGGAGGAGCTATTTTTACAGAACAGAAAGACTTACATCATAAATTATTTTATTCACATAATTTTGGACATAATGGACCATTAGAATTTTATGGGCTTGGTATTAATGGAAAAATTTCTGAGCTTCAGGCAGCCTTGGGCTTAGCGGTTTTACCTTATATGGAAGAAATTTTAAGTAAAAGAAAAGAAGTAGTCAGCTTTTATAATGATAATTTGGATTTTAGTAAGCTTCAAACATTAAAAATTAGAAAAGATACAGATTGGAACTATAGTTATTATCCGATAATATTTGAAAATGAGGAAGTATTATTAAAAGTTCAGAAAGAATTAAACCAAAATAATATCTATCCCAGAAGATATTTTTATCCGTCCCTAAATACAATTGAATATACAAAAGGTGATAAAATGCCAATTTCGGAGAGTATTGTGTCCAGAATATTATGCCTTCCTTTATATGTTGGACTATCTCAGACAGATTTAATTACCATAACCAATTTAATAAATAATGCATTATGTTAATAGTTGGAGCCAAAGGGTTTGCAAAAGAAGTATTAGAAATTCTTAATCAATTAAATCAAATTGAAAACTTAGTTTTTTATGATGATGTTAGTGAGGATTTGCCAGAAATGTTATATAGTAAATTTAGAATTTTAAGAACAATTGATGAAGCTTCCGATTTTTTCAGAAATGTAAATAATAAATTTACAATTGGTATTGGAAATCCAGTACTTAGAAAAAAGTTGGCAGACAAATTTATAGAACTCGGCGGAGTTTTTACTTCAACAATAAGTCCAGAGGCAAATATTGGTAGTTTTGGAAACCAATTGAACGAAGGAATTAATATAATGACAGGCAGCATAATTACAAACAATGTATTTATTGGCAAAGGTGTCATTGTTAATTTAAATAGTACCATTGGTCACGATTGTCACATAGGAAATTTTGTAGAAATATCTCCGGGAGTAAGTATTTCAGGAAATTGTAAAATAGGAGACTATGCAGTTCTGGGTACAAATGCTACTGTTTTGCCTAAAATAACAATTGGAAAAAATGTGATAGTTGGTGCAGGCGCTGTAATTACTAAAGATGTTCCTGATAACTGTTTGGTGGTTGGTATGCCGGCAAAAGTGGTAAAAGAATTAAGTCCATTAAATTTTTAAATGAACTTGCATAACAACAGTAAAATAATTCATGTTTTTGATGATGATAAATTTATTGATCCTGCAATAAAATTATTTGAATCAGTTTATCCGGGAATTTCTGAATATTGGATAATTAAGAATCAAGGTGGAATATTTCAATATGTAACTTCTAAAATAGTTAAAACTTTTGATCCTTACGATAAAGAGAGTTTTAAAAGTTTTATCGAAAAAATAAATGAGATTGAAGATCCGATTGTCTTTTTCCACGCTTTAGAGCAAACAAAACAAAAAATTGCACTCGAAATATCTCCTAAAATAACCAAAGTATGGTTTATTTGGGGATATGATTTATATGGTAATTGGCCATTATTACGCAAGGAAGTATTCAAAAAAAACACGAAATCATACATCAATAAAACGCAAAAAGAAAAAGTAAAAGATAAATTACTCCTTAACAATTTTGCGTTTTGGATTTTTAAAAATGATATTTTCTTTAGGCATATACTGCCTCTGAAATTAAGAAATGTTTTACAGCAAAAATACAATACCATTTTTTATCAAGCCGCTAAAAAAATGGACATCGTTGTTCCCGTTATTTATGGCGAGCTAAAGATTTTAAAAAAAATGGATATAAAAGCTATTTATGCTCCATTTACTTATGGAAGTATAGAAGGCTTATTAGGAGATAAAATTAATGAGAATGTTTTAGGAAAACAGAACATTTTGGTAGGTAATTCTGCAGATCCTTCTAATAATCATTTAGAAATTTTACAGAAATTATCAAAGATAAATTTAAATAATAAAAAGATTTATGTTCCGCTAAGTTATGGTGGAAATGAAGATTATAAACAACACATAATTCGAAAAGGAAAAGAATTATTCGGTGAAAATTTTATTCCATTAACAGATTTTATGAGCTTAAAAGAATATAATGAAATTTTGCTAAGCTGTGGTATTCTTGTTTTTAATCATGTTCGTCAACAAGGTGTTGGTAACATTATTACAATGGGATACCTTGGAGCCAAAATTTTTATTAATTCAAAAAGTCCAGTGTACGAAACTTATAAAACTTATGGAATTAAAATATTTAATTTGAATAAGTTAGATAAAAATATTTTGATTCCTTTGAATAATCAAGAATATGAATTAAATAAAAGACTACTTTTTAATTTGTATTCAGAAGAAGCAGTTAAAAATAAAATAATAGAATTATTTAAGATTGTTAATAAAATGAAAATTGAAAAACACGATTATTAACCAATGAAGACATTTTTTTATTTTAACAGTTATTACGAAGCAGTTAATTTTTTAAGTAAACAAAAATTAGCAGCCGAAATATTTATTTAATTATGAACACTTCTCTTGTATCTATAATTATTCCTGCCTATAACCGGGCTCATTTAATAAAAGAAACCCTCGATAGTATTGCGGCACAAACCTATAAAAACTGGGAATGTATTATTGTAGATGACGGATCTACTGATGATACTGAAAAAATTGTAAATCAATACATAAAACAGGATTCACGATTTCAATTTCATTCCCGCCCCTCAAACCGATCAAAAGGAGGAAATGCTGCCCGTAATTATGGTTACGAATTAAGCAAAGGAGAATTTATTAATTGGTTTGATAGTGACGATATTATGGAGCCAACAAAAATCGAATTACAATTAAACAGATTAACAGGAAGTGATTTTGATTTTTCGGTATGTCAAACCATTGTTTTTGAAGAAAATATAAATAATATAATCGGAATAAGACAAGAAAATTTATATTCGGAAAAACCGTTTGAAAGTTATTTAACCGGAGATTTAGTGTGGCTTATATTAGCTCCAATCTGGAGAAAAAGTTTTTTGGATAAAATGGATAGTTTATTCGATGAAACATTAAAAGCTTCGCAGGAATGGGAATTTTTTTCAAGAGTTTTATTTAAGTATAATAAAGAATACGATATTATAAATAAGCCGCTGGTTTTTGCAAGAAAGCACACAAACAGCATTTCTCATGGCAACGATATTCAGGTAAAAACAGCGCATTATATCACAGCCAGAAAAAAACTCTATTTGTTTGTTAAAAATAATAATCCTTCAAAAGAGACAATTATCTATTTTGGAGCTTATTTTACATCCAAATTTAAAAATTATTTAAAGTATAAAAATTACAAAGCAGCATTTAATCTGCTGTTAGATCCTTTATTAGGATTTAGGTATTTCAAACTAATATTTAAAGTTAAATTAATATTTGGAATGGTTTTATTTGTGATTTTTGGTAAAGGAGAATCCGTTTTTAGCGGACAAAAATATAAATTTGATAATGAGTAAGTTGACTAAAATTTTAGCTGTATTAGTAAATTACGGAGACGAGCAAATTGATTACCTTGAAAAAGTAGTCAACGAGCTTAAACAATTCGAAAAATATGAAGTAACGGTTATCATCAATTCGAATATTCCTCTGGAAATAAAAGGAGCAGATAAAGTAAATGTTATCAAATTAGATGATTATCAATTATTGCCTTTAACCTGTAAAACGGTTATTTGGGATAACAAAGACGATTTTGATATTTTTATCTACGGAGAAAATGATCATTTATTTGTAGAAAAACATGTCGATAATCATTTAAAATATTCTGCTATTTTGCCAAAAAATAGAATACCGGGTTTAGTGCAATATGAAGAAGATAATAATCAGTTATATTATCCCGGATATCATTCAGGTTTTGAATGGGATTTTGATTCTGTTGAAGTTTACGGAAACAAACGTTTTGCTTTTTTCAACAACGTGCATCAGGCTACTTTTATATTAACGAAAGAACAGCTTTTAAAAGTTTCTCAAAAAACAAAATTTACTGAATTGGTAAACGAAGATGATCCAAGATTAATTTCATTCATTAAAAGAGGTATTAAAAAAGTATTCAAAATAGATTTATCCAGAATAAAACTTTACAGCGAAAAATGTAAAGTAAACACAGATGTTTTTCTATACGGAGGAATGAAAAAAATGATCTGCATCTCTGAGTTTGAAGATAATTTAATTCATCATCTTCCAAATTTATATATACAAGGCAGTAAAGGAAGAAAAAAGTTTAGTGCAGATTCAATGAGAATGACAGAAGCCATTAATCGATTAATGATTGCTAAACCGAGAAGAATAAAATGAAAAAGCTGTTATTAATACTATTTAATAGATTACTTCACTACAAACAAAAAGTAGAATTAGCCGAGGTAAAAAATAAATTCAAGAGCCTTGGAGCAAATTTTAAAATAAAAAAAGATTACAGCATTTATAATCCACAATATATAGAAATTGGAACCGATTTTAAAGCTTCAGAAAGATTTAGAATTGAAGCCATTGACAAATTTGGTGATCAAAAATTTACTCCAAGTATTAAAATTGGAAATAACGTGACTTTTAATACCGATATTCATATAGGATGTATAAACGCTATAACAATTGGAGATAATTGTTTATTTGCAAGCAGAATATTTATAAGTGACCACAATCATGGAGAAACAACAGCAGAAATGCTGCAAATGTTTCCTATGAAACGACCATTAATATCTAAAGGCGCCATTGTTATTAAAAATAATGTTTGGATCGGTGAAGGCGCCGCTATAATGCCAAACGTAACCATTGGCGAAAACAGTATAATTGCAGCAAATGCTGTAGTTACAAAAGATGTTCCGCCAAATTGTGTTGCAGCAGGCGTTCCCGCTAAAATAATAAAAGAGATTCGATGATATCAATAATTATTTGCAGCAGAACTAGCACAATTGATTCCGTATTATCAGAGAACATAAAAAATACAATAGGAAGTAATTATGAATTAATCATTATCGATAATGCTGCAAACCAGTATTCGATATTCGAAGCCTATAATGTTGGAATTGCAAAAAGCACAAATAACCTGCTTTGTTTTCTACATGATGATATTTTTATCCATACAAATAATTGGGGAACAATATTAATCGATCTTTTTGAGAAAAATAAAGAAATTGGATTAATAGGAATAGCCGGAGCGAAAGTAAAAACCAAAATGCCATCAGGGTGGTGGGATTGTCCTCATGATCAAAAAGCGGCTCACTTAATTCAGCACTTTAATAACGAGAAAAAAGTAACCTGGAATTATGGTTTTGAACAAGAAAACAATGTTGAAGTTGCCGTAATTGACGGCGTATTTATGGCCATGAGAAAAAATGAAAATATTCAGTTTGACTCTGATATGAAAGGTTTTCATAACTATGATTTGAGTATTTCTCTGAATTTTAAAAAAAATGGACATAAAATAATTGTCACAAATCAAATTTTGATCGAGCATTTTTCATTAGGAAACCTCGATAAAAACTGGCTAAAAGCAATAGTTAAATTTCATAAAACATATCGTAAATATCTTCCCGTTAGCATAGAAATGACCAGTGATTCTAAAGAAATGAAAGCGCTGGAACTTAAAAACGCAAAAAAATATATAAGACAAATTTTAAACTTAGGATTTAATAAAACAACAATTAGCCTTCTTACAGATTTTTTTATCATTTCATTAAAATCCGGCATATATAAAGAATATTTAAAGAAAACCTCAAAATGATGCTGGCAATAGTAATTCCATATTATAAAAAAGTATTTTTTGAAGAGACCTTAAAGTCTTTAGCCAAACAAACTGATAAAAGATTTAAAGTTTATATAGGCGATGACGCAAGTCCTGAAAATCCTGAAATCCTATTATCTAATTACAAAGACCAATTCGATTTTATATACCATCGTTTTGAAAAGAATTTGGGAGGAACTTCTCTCGTACAACAATGGGAACGCTGCATAGCATTAATTGAAAATGAAGAATGGATAATGATTCTTGGCGATGATGATTTTCTGGAAGAAACAGCCATAGAATCCTGGTACAAACATTATGATGATTTCAATAAAAAATCAAATGTAATCAGGTTTGCCACAAAATCTGTCAATATGCGATTGAACAAAGTCAGCGAGTTAGTTGTGCATCCAATATGGGAAAAAGCAACAGATTCTTATTACAGAAGATTTAAAGGTTTAACCCGAAGTACTTTATCAGAATATATATTTTCAAAAGATGTTTTTGCGAAATATAAATTTCATGATTTTCCATTAGCGTGGCACAGCGATGACGCAGCGTGGCTAACATTTTCAGATAATAAACCTATTTATACCATAAATGACAGTAATCTGTTTATCAGATATTCGGTATTTAGTATATCCGGCAATAAACTGGATCAGGATTTAAAGAATTTGGCAGCCGAAAATTTTTACTCAGAATGTATTTATAAAAACATAAAACACTTTACTAAAAAGCAGCAAATTGACTTAGCGTTAGAATATGAAAAAGCCATTAAAAAGAACCGAAAATTAAAAATCAAAGAATGGTTGAGTTTGATTAGTTTTTATTTTTTAAACATTGAATTTGTACTTTTTTCTAAATGTGTCAGAAGGTTTTTTTTGAGTTTTAACTCATAAATTTTAATAAAATATAAATGTTAGCGATTATTGTTCCCTATTATAAATACAGTTTTTTCGAAACTACTTTAAAGTCTTTAACAAATCAAACTAATAAAAATTTTAAAGTTTATATTGGCGATGATTGCAGTCCGGAGAATCCAATAGATCTTTTAGAAAAGTATAAAAGTGAAATTGATTTTGTCTATCAAAAATTTGAAAATAATCTGGGCAAAGATTCGTTAGTAAAACATTGGGAACGATGTTTAAATTTAGCTTCTACAGAAGAATGGTTCATTATTTTAGGCGACGATGATGTTTTGGCAAACAATTATGTGGCGAGTTTTTATAATAACATCAACATTATTAATAACGACTATAAGGTAGTACGATTTGCAAGTTGTAATATTGATGAAAATGGAAACGAGACATCAAAATTATTTCAAAATCCGGTTATTGAAAGTTCAGTTGACTTTTTTTTCAAAGAAAGAAGATCGTCTTTAAGTGAATATGTATTTAACAAAAAGAAAGCTTTAGAAATTGGTTTTAAAGATTTTCCGCTTGCGTGGTGTACCGATATTTTAGCCGTTTTAGAATTGTCAGATTTTGGAAATGTTTACACAATTAATGACGCAATCGCATATATTCGTGTTTCGGATAAAAGCATATCAGGAAATAAAAAACTGGATAAGTTAAAAAGTCAGGCTGCGTTTGAGTTTTTACATTATCTGCTAGTATTGAACAAAAATGTTTTTAATACTTTTCAAAGAGATGAATTATTAAAAGAGATAAAGGGACTTTATTTAAATGATAAAAAGAATATTTCGTTCTTTTTAAGATTGTCAAAGGTTTATATCAGCAAGTTTTTATTTAAGGCATATTTTAATTTTCTCAAACAAATTTTTAGAAGTTTAAGTAAAAAATCAAAATCCGGAATATAATTATGTTAGTTAAAAATCCTTTGGTATCCATAATAATTCCCACATACAATCGAGCCGGCGTAATAGCCGAAACGCTCGAAAGTGTACTTTTGCAAACATATCAGCATTGGGAATGTATTATAATAGATGACAGAAGTACCGATAATTCGTTTGAAATAATTGATGCTTATAGTAAAAGAGATTCCCGTTTTAAACTTATTGTAAAAAACAATAATCAAAAAAAAGGAGCAAGCGCTTCACGAAATATTGGGCTCGATAATGCAACCGGAGATTATATTCAGTTTTTGGATTCAGATGATCTTTTGCATTCAGAAAAAATAGAACATCAGGTAGCGCTATTAAATGAAAATGATAGATTTACAATTAGTATCTGCAAATGGGAAAGATTTGAAAGTTCGACAGAAGAAATAAAAGAGTTTCAGAATAAAGCTGATTACAGAAATTTTGATGATACCGAAGAATATTTTAAAACAATTGGAAAATACGGCGGATTTTTTCCTCCTGAAGCATTTTTACTTTCTCGTGATAGTATTAAATTTTCAGGGTATTGGAACGAAAGTTTAACAAACAATGATGACGGCGAATTCTTTTTCAGAATTATATCGAACGCCTCAAAAATAATTTTTGCAGAAAAAGCGATTGTATATCATAGAAAAGCCGTTCAGGGAAATGAAAATTTAAGCGAGCTCGATTCTCACGAAAAATTATATAGTTTGGTGAATAGCTGGAAAATTATTGAAGCATTATATGTCGTTCGTTATAATCAGGAAAATTCAGATTACATCAATAAAAAGAAAGAAGCCGTTTATAGTTCTCTTAAACAGAAACACAAATTTATAATTAAAGAGAATAGATTTTTTTTCAAAAACCAGATTAAACAGGATAATTTTACATTGAAATTAAAAAAAATAATTAAAAAAATAAAGCTAAGACTTCATAAACATGCGGGTAGGATATAATCCACATAAAGACAAACAACAAGAAGATTCAGGATATATACACCAGATCATAATTCCCGTATATATTCCTAATCAGGAAGACTATTTTAAAGATAGTCTTGCTATTTTAAAACTATGTTTAGAGTCATTGTTTGCCACAACACACAAGCAAACCTTTATAACAATTGTTAATAATGGCAGTGATATAGTCGTTGTAAGTTATTTAGATCTACTTCTGAAAGAAAATAAAATTCAGGAACTTATTCATACCCAAAATATAGGAAAACTGAATGCAATACTAAAAGGATTAGCCGGCAACAATATAGAATTAGTTACCATTTCAGACTCAGATGTGTTGTTTTTAAACGATTGGCAAAAAGAAACAGTCAATGTTTTTAAATCAGTCTCAAAAGCCGGAGTTGTTGGCATTGTACCTCAGTTTAAAATGTACGAAAGTAATTGCGGCAATATATTATTTGATACAATCCTTAGCTCAAAACTTCGATTTATACCCGTAAAAAACAAAGAAGCCCTAATACGTTTTTATGATAGCCTGGGTTGGAAAAGAGATTATAACCAGGATTATCTTGAATATAATTTAGGACTTAAAATTGATGAAACCCAAAACGTTTTGTTAGGTTCAGGTCATTTTGTGGCGACTTATAAAAAAGATATTTTCGACGAAATAATAAGTTATATCCCCTTTAAAATGGGCGGTACAAGTGAAGCCTATTTAGATAAAAAACCACTTGCAAAAGATTATTGGCGTGTAACAACGCAGGATAATTATGCCTTTCATATGGGGAATACTTTAGAAGACTGGATGATCGTTCCTCAAACTTTGCAGGAAGATATTGAATCGGTAAAGTACGGTTTTAAGAAAAACAAAACAATCAGCCCATTTTTATATTGGATAAAAAATAAGCTTTTTGTAAAGTTTATTTCAATAAAAGTATTGATAAAATTATTTCTAAAGTGGAAGAAATTACCCAAAGAAATGATTTCAAAATATTAATAAATGGCATTTATTCCCAAAGAATTTTCAATATTAATAACAACCAAAAATCGAAAAGATGATTTGGCTATTACCTTACGTAAAAGTCAGGATTTATTAAACAGAGAAGATGTTGTGTTCATTATTTGTGATGATGGATCAACAGATGGTACCGATACATTTATTGAGAACGAATATCCAAATATTCAATTTATTCGAAATACGGAAAGTAAAGGATTAATTTATAGCAGAAACAGATTAATGGATTTGGTTACTACCGAATTTGCCATTTCTATAGACGATGATTTGCATTTTATTACTCAAAATCCTTTAGAAATTATTAGAAACGCTTTTAGCGAAAATCCTAAAATAGGCTTATTTGGTTTTAGAGTTTTTTGGAATCCTGATGAACCCAAAACCACTAATTCTGATGCCGTTTCACACCGAATGAAAAGTTTTGTTGGTTGTGGTCATGTTTGGCGTATGAGTGCCTGGCGGGATATACCGGATTATCCGTATTGGTTTATTTTTTACGGAGAAGAAGATTTTGCGTCCTATCAGCTATTTAAAAAGAAATGGGAGATTCATTATTTACCACAAGTTTTAGTGAATCATAGAGTAGATATAAAATCACGTAAAAAAAATGCCGATTACAGCTTGCGATTACAGCGCTCATTACGTGCTGGCTGGTATTTGTATTTTTTATTTTATCCAATTAAGATTATTCCGCGAAAACTGGCATATTCAATTTGGATTCAGTTGAAATTAAAAGTTTTTAAAGGAGATTTTAAAGCCTTAAAAGCACTGTTATTAGCGATACTGGATTTGTTATTTTCAATCCCGAAAATCATTAAAAACACAAATAGATTATCAATACAGGAATATCAGAACTATCAAAAATTAGAAGAAACAAAAATCTATTGGAAACCCGAAGATAACTAATTTAGCCAAATGAAAACTATTGCTATAATTCCCGCTCGCGGAGGATCTAAACGATTGCCGCAAAAAAACGTAAAGTTACTTGGCGGAATTCCGTTACTCGCCCATAGTATTTTATATGCCAAAGCAAATAAAAAAATCATTGACGAAGTTTATGTCTCTACCAATGATGACGAGATAAAGAAAATTGCGTTAGAATTTGGAGCAAAAGTGATTAGCCGTCCCGAAAATATTTCAGGCGATTTAGAACCAACAGTTTCAGCCTTAAAAAATGTATTAGAACAAATTCCGGATGCTGTTGAAAATATTGTTTTATTACAGGCAACAAATCCGCTTCGTCCACAAAATTTATTGCAGGAGACATTTGATATTTATCAAAATGAAAAACACGATAGTTTATTTACCGTTTCCCGAAATCACCAGAAATTCGGAAAAATAGAAAATCATAAATTTATTCCTTATAATTATGAAATTGGTCAGCGTAGTCAGGATTTAGAACCGCTTTTTTTCGAAAACGGATTACTTTATATCACTAAAACCGCACTAATTATGGAAAATATAATTATTGCAGAAAATGCATTTCCTTTCAAAATAGATTCTATTTTTGCCAACGTCGATATTGATACCCAAGACGATTTTGATTACGCAGAATATTTATACAACAAACATATAAAACCCTAATTCATAACCTACTTTATGAACCCATTTATAGAAATTGCAGGACGAAAAATCGGACCGGATTTTCCTCCTTTAGTTATTGCCGAAATCGGAATTAATCACGAAGGCTCATTACAAGTTGCCAAAGAAATGGTTGATGCCGCAAAAAGAGCAGGAGTTGAGGTGGTAAAACATCAAACTCATATTGTTGAAGATGAAATGAGCGGAGCTGCTAAAAAAGTAATTCCCGGAAATGCCGATGTGTCTATTTACGAAATCATGGAACGCTGTTCGCTTAATGAAGCTGACGAGCTTGAACTTAAAAATTATGTAGAAAGTAAAGGCATGATTTTTATTTCAACGCCATTTTCCAGAGCTGCTGCCGAAAGACTGAAGAAATTTGATATTCCAGCCTATAAAATTGGTTCAGGAGAATGCAACAATTATCCCTTATTAGAACATATTGCTTCTTTTGGAAAACCTGTCATTTTAAGCACAGGAATGAATACCATAGAAAGTATTAGCAAAGCCGTTGCTATATTCGACAAACATAATATTCCGGTAGCACTTTTGCATACCACAAATTTATATCCAACGCCAATTCATTTAGTTCGTTTTGGTGCAATGACAGAATTACACAACGCTTTTCCGGATAAAGTTTTTGGTTTAAGCGATCATACCTTAAATAATAATGCCTGTTTAGGAGCAGTTGCCCTTGGTGCAAGTATTCTTGAAAGACATTTTACAGATCATATGCAGCGAACAGGTCCGGATATTGTTTGCAGTATGGATGAAAAAGCCTGCGCAGAATTAATTGTTTCGAGTGCAGAAATAGCCTTAATGCGCGGTGGGACAAAAAAACCGGCATTAGAAGAACAAGTTACAATAGATTTTGCATTTGCTACCGTTTGTGCCATAGCTTCAATTAAAAAAGGCGAAAAATTATCTAAACAAAATATTTGGGTAAAACGTCCCGGAACCGGAAAAATTCTGGCAGAACATTTTAATGATTTAATTGGAAAAACTGCTTTAAGAGATATTGAAAACGACGAACAATTGGATTTTACTGATTTTGAGTAAAATATTTTAAATGAAAAAAATCCTTTTCCTAACAGGAACACGTGCCGATTTTGGCAAAATAAAATCACTTATTTCGATTCTGGAAAAACAACCGGAATTTGAAGTTTTTGTATTTGTAACCGGAATGCATTTGCAGGAAGTATATGGGTATACTTTGATTGAGATCGACCGTTGTAATTTTAAAAATGTTTTTACATTCGAAAATCATACGCACGAAACCACAATGGATTTAACATTGGCAAAAACCATTGAAGGATTATCAAATTATTGCAAAAAGATAAATCCTGATATGATTGTTGTACACGGCGATCGTGTCGAAACACTTGCAGGCGCAATTGTAGGTTCGCTGAATAATATTTTGGTTTCGCATATAGAAGGCGGAGAAGTTTCTGGAACGGTTGATGAATTAATTCGTCACAGCGTTAGTAAATTAAGCCACATTCATTTTGTTTCAAACAAACAAGCCGCAAAAAGACTAGAGCAAATGGGAGAAATTAAAGAATCTATTTTTACAATTGGTTCTCCCGATATTGACATCATGTTTTCAGATCAATTACCTGATTTAACAATCGCAAAAGCATATTATAAAATAGATTTTGAAAAATATGCCATTGTAATGTTTCATCCCGTAACGACCGAAATCAAGGAAATGCAAAAATATGCTGAAACTTTTGTTGCCTCATTATTACAGGACAATCATAATTATGTTGTTATTTTTCCAAATAATGATTTAGGAAGCCAGTTTATTATTGATGCTTATGAGAAACTAAAAGAAAACCCAAGATTTAGAATTTTTCCATCATTGCGATTCGAATATTTCCTGACGTTATTAAAAAACAGTCAGTTTATTATTGGTAACAGCAGCGCAGGAATTCGGGAAGCTCCGTATTATGGAATTCCAATTATTAATATCGGAACCCGCCAGCAAAACAGAGCCGTTCACGCTGATATTATCAATACAGATTATTCTGAAAATGGAATAAAAGAAGCGCTTTCAATTATTGATTCTCACAAAGTACAAATTGTTGAAGATGATTTTGGCAAAGGAAACAGCAACGAATTATTTCTTCAAAGCATTCAAAAAGCCACAATTTGGGAACTCAATCATCAAAAACAATTTAGAGATTTTAAGTAATCTTAATCAAATCTGCGTAAAAAAACATAACACATTTCTTTCACAAAGCTATGTTTGTTTAAATAAGTGAAACGCCTTTTTTGAGAGTAACAATCTATGTTTCTATGTGTTAAAATTAATTACACAAAACGAGTTAATCTTATTATAATTAAAAATGAAAAAATTAGGAATAGTAATAACTGACGGAGTAGGATACAGAAATTTTGTCATGAGTGATTTCATTACCGAGGCGGTGAAAGAATTTGACAAAATTATTATCTATTCCGGTTTGCCTGAAAGTTGTTATCAGAATTTTAATAATTCAAAACTTGAGATAAAAGAACTTGCCGTTTTTAAAGAAGGAAAAGCAACCTGGGCTTTTAGAAAATGGAAAGAAATTGCCCATTTACAAAAAAATAAATCCTTTTACGGCATGAATGATAATCTGGTTTCAGGTTATCCTAAAAATAATTCTGTTCGTTCATTATTTGTAAAAAGCATCTATACTTTTACGAATTTTATAAATTCAAATTCCAGTATTTTATTAGCCGAAAAATTCCAGTTTTTATCTTTTTCAAAAAATAAAATAACAAAAGAATATATAGCAATACTTAAAAAAGATAAACCGTCACATTTATTTTTTACACATCAGCGTCCGCCTTATTTAGCGCCATTTTTGTATGCGGCGATTCAAACAAAAATTCCAACAAGTACCTTTATTTTTAGCTGGGACAATTTAGCTTCAAAAGGAAGAATGCTTGGAACGTTTGATAAGTTTTTGGTCTGGAGCCAATTAATGAAAGATGAGTTACTTTATTTTTATCCAAACGTAAAAAATGATGATGTTCAGGTTGTTGGAACACCTCAATTTGAACCTTACGTTTTGGATAAATACAAATCTTCAAAAGAAAATTTTCTTGCTAAATTTTCATTAGACAGCACTAAAAAAATAATCTGTTATAGCTGTGCCGATGTTTCGATTGGTCCAAATGATCCAATTGTAATTAAAACCATTGCCGAAGCTATTCGAAGTAAACAAATTGAGGCACAAGTACAGCTTTTAGTACGAACTTCTCCCGCCGAAGATGACAGCAGATTCAAATCGATTCGTGATGAATTTCCGGAAATTATCTGGAATGTGCCAAAATGGATTTTGACCAGAGAAAATCATCAGGAAAGCTGGTCGCAGCGAATTCCAAGTGATGAAGATATTACAGATTTAAGATCATTATTAGAAAATGCCGATTTAAGCATAAACATGTGCTCTACAATGAGTTTAGATTTTATGCTGTTTGATAAACCCGTCATTAATACCGTTTTTGGAAATAAGGAAAATGGACTTTACAATGATCAGCGATTTTTAAATTATAACCATTACAAAAAAGTTATAGATGGCAACGCTGTAACTATTGCTAAAGACAAACAGGAATTAATCGATCAGATTAATCAGACCTTTAATAATCCGGACGAAAGAAAAGCAGATCGAAAAGCAATGATTGATTTGCAGATAGGTCAGGATTTAACAGGAACAAGCAAAAGAATAGCCACAATTTTATCAAATTATGAATAAAGTTCATTCAGAGATAACAGCATCCAAAAGTCGAATAGCAATATTAGATGGATTCAGGGCTATAGCAATTATATCAGTTATTTTATATCATTATTTTTTCCGTTGGAATGATACAAAATACCCTTATTTTGGAGGGAATTATTTTCATTATGGATTTAAGGGAGTTCCTTTTTTCTTTATCATAAGCGGATTTGTAATTTGTTATTCGTTAGAAAGCACCAAAGATTTTATTTCGTTTTGGAAAAAAAGACTTATTCGTTTATTTCCTTCAATAGTAATCGCTTCTGTTTTAACATATTGCTTTATATTAGCTTTTGATCATCAGCACACATTTTCTGATAATTATTTAAGAAATTTAATTATCAGTATTACTTTTTTACCGCCTAATTTTTATAATCTCTTTTCAGAAATTCCAAATTATTTTGGTTACATCAATTATGATTATTGGAGTTTATGGCCGGAAGTTCAATTTTATTTTTTAGCCAGCATTCTTTATTTTGCCGATAAACGTAATTTTAAAAGGAACTTCATTGTAGTATGTTTTATATTATTAGTGTCATACAACATATTGCTTTTTTTGAATTTTAATCATATTAAACTTTTTCAAAAATTCACCAACTTATTTAATCTTATAAAACATTTGTCCTTCTTTATGTCCGGAGCACTGTTTTATATGTTATACAATAATAAACAGAATATTTATTACATTGTTTTTCTGTTATTCAGCTTTATCATGATAAATTATTCTTTTGATTTGCCTCAATTTATAGCAAGCACGATAATGTTTCTGTTATTTTTTTGCTTTTTATATTATCCCAAATTTTTGCTTTTTTTAGAAAACAGGTTTTTAGTAAAGATCGGAGCATCATCTTATTTTCTTTATTTAATTCACGATTATATCGGAGCAGTCTGGATTAAGAATATCGTAGGTTTCTTTTATCCAAATAGTTTTATCGCGCCTGTTTTAATGATTATTATAATGGTTTCTTTTAGTATACTTTATACACAAAAAGTAGAATCAAAGATTGCAAAATATTTACACACTCGTTTATTAAAAAGAAATGACTAAAATAGCCATACTTTGTAATTATGAATTACTTCCTGAAAGAGTGGGAGGTATGGATTATTTTTTCTGGGATTTTGATAAAAAATGCAAAGAAAATAATATTGAAGTTCATTGGTTTTTTCCCAATACTTCAAATCATGGTGAATATTCTAATTTGACAATTCACAGCAATAAAACTCAAAGTGTCGAAAACAATTTTCTATCCTTTTGTAAACAGCATCAAACGGAATATTCTCATATTATAACTCATTTTGTAGAACTGTGCACGCCTTTTTTCTATAAAATCAGCAAATTATCAAAAGCAAAAATTATTGCTGTTGATCATAATCCGCGACCTTTAGGCGGATATTCATTTAAAAAGAAACTAAACAAAAGATTAAAAGGAATTTTGTTTTCAAGGTATATTGATCTTTTCGTTGGCGTATCAGATTATACTGTAAATGCTATTTTAGAAGATTTCGGGTCTCATTTAAAATCTAAAACTCAAACAGTTTATAACGGCGTTATTTTAGACAGTATTTTAGTCAGAGAAACCAGAAACACAGCTAAACCAAGCTTTTTGGTAGCATCGCATCTTAGGGAATCAAAAGGAATTCAGGATTTGATCGAAGCCGTAAATTTGCTTCCAACCCAAATAAAAAATGAAATTGCAATAACAGTTTACGGCGACGGACCGTATAAAAAGCAGTTGGAGGAGAAAATTAAACAATACGCTCTCGAAAAAAGTTTTGTTTTTATGGGAAGTAAAGCAAACCTGAACGAAATCTTTTTTCAATACGATTATATGCTCCAGCCAACCCATATGGAGTGTTTTAGTTTGTCGATCTTAGAGAGTCTTGCAGCAAATGTTCCCGTAATTACAACCAATGTTGGAGGAAATACAGAAGCGATTACTCATGAAGAAAACGGATATATATTTGAGGCAAAAGACATCAAAACTTTAGCTAAAATTCTTGAAGATATTTACTTAGGCAACAAAAAGATATCTGTTAATACAAGAGAATTAATTGCCAATTTCTTTTCTTTGCCGAAAATGGTAGAAAATCATTTCAAACTAATAGTAGAAAAAACACATTAACTTAAAAATTATAAATACCACAGATGTTTTTTAACTCCATAACGTTTGCTGTTTTTTTACCAATCGTTTTTTTCCTGTATTGGTTTATATTCAATAAAACCAAAAGCACACAAAATGCTTTATTAATTGTTGCCAGTTATTATTTTTATTCCTGTTGGGATTGGAGATTTCTGTTTCTATTGGTTTTCTCTACATTTCTTGATTATTACACCGGAATTCAAATTGAAAAAGGAAAATCAGAGAGAAGCCGAAAATTTTGGTTTTGGCTTAGTATTATAGTTAATTTGGGTTTTCTGGCAGTTTTTAAATACTATAACTTTTTTGCCGACTCTTTCTCCCATTTATTAAATTCAGCGGGTTTTAAAGCAAGTCCAATTTTATTAGAAGTTATTCTTCCTGTCGGAATTTCATTTTATACATTTCACGGTTTATCCTATGTAATCGATATTTATTACAAACGAATAAAAGCCGAATACAACTTTGTAGATTACTCCTTATTTGTAAGTTATTTTCCGCTTTTAGTTGCCGGACCAATAGAAAGAGCCACACATTTATTGCCGCAGGTAAAAGTAAAAAGAGAATTTGATTACAGTAATGCAGTAGATGGTTTAAGGCAGGTTTTGTGGGGTTTGTTTAAGAAAGTTGTAATTGCAGATAATTGTGCCTATTATGCCAATCTTGCTTTTGATAACCCTGATTCAAATTCCGGAAGCACTTTAGTTCTTGGAGTTATCTTTTTTGCCTTCCAGATTTATGGCGATTTTTCAGGTTATTCAGATATTGCAATAGGAATTTCAAAATTGTTTGGTATAGACTTGCTGCGAAATTTCAACTATCCTTATTTTTCAAGAGATATTGCAGAGTTTTGGCGTCGCTGGCATATTTCACTCTCTTCCTGGTTTCGCGATTATGTATATATACCATTAGGGGGCAGTAAAGGATCTAAGTTTACGCAAATACGTAATGTATTAATCATTTTTATTGTTAGTGGTTTTTGGCATGGCGCCAACTGGACTTTTATTGTTTGGGGATTACTCAATGCATTATTTATTCTGCCATCAGTTTTTTTTAAAACCAATAGAAATAATCTTGATCTTATAGCAAAAGAAAGAAGTTATCCAACGTTTAAAGAATTAATTCAAATGACACGGACTTTTGCTATAATATGTTTTGCCTGGATATTTTTCAGGGCAAAAGATTTGAATACAGCATTTAGTTATATAAAGAGAATTTTTTCGAGTAGTTTATTTACGATACCAAGATTTGATTCAAAGCCAATCTCTATAAAAATACTGTTGATGTTAATTTTATTTCTTTTAATAAAAGAATGGACTTCAAGATCCCATAGTTACGCCTTGTATATGAAAGATTCAAAGTCGCCTTATTCAAGATGGGCTTTATATTTTTTAATTTTCATCCTGATAAGTATATGGGGAGTTACGGCAAAAACAGAGTTTATTTATTTTGCTTTCTAATTTACAGATATGATTAAAAAATTTATTGTTAAAACAATATTGGTGTTTACAGGTTTTTTGATAATCCTGTTAATTGTTTTATTGGCAAGTTCAGCTTATGTTAAAAGTAGAAATTTTAAAAATTCTCAAACAGAAAGTAATACGTTATTTATCAAAGCAGACGAGAATTTTGATTTAATGTTTATGGGGATTTCTCACGCCAGAAATTTTTCAAGATATGGAAATCATGAAATTCTAGAAAAAATGTTAAAGAAGAAAACCGTTAATATTGGGCAGGGAGAAGGAAAGTGCGGCTTAAATGAGCAATTGTTTTATCTCAACTATTTTTATTCTGAGAATAATAAAGTAGATACTATTTTTTTTATACTATCGCCGCCAATGTTAACTTCAGATAAACTGCCGTTTTCTACAAACACTTTTAACGAAGAAGTATTCAACTTGAAATTTTGTTCTCAGTATTTACTATTTGATACTGAAAATAAATATGAAAGAATGATACAATACGGACAAAGCAAATTAAAAGCGTCATGGATAGATTTAATGCCAAATTATAAAATAGGTAAGTTTGATTCATTAAAAAAAATTGACCTTGCGTCAGTAAAAAAAGGAGTTAAATTTGTTCACGGCGAGAGTATTAATACTGAAATATATAATAAGGCCTGTCTTGAAGTTGAGAAAATTGTTAAAACAGCAAAAGAGAATAAATCTGAGATTATCATGATAATTCCGCCCGCTTTGTTTGGCAAATGGCCAGAACACGAACTTGCGATTGATCTTGCAAAAAAAATGAAGACAAATTATAATGTAAAGTATTATGATTTTTCAGAATCAGTATTAGTGCCGGAATATTATTATGATCATCACCATTTAAATACCAATGGAGTTAAATATTTTGCGCAGCATTTTTTAAAGCCATTACTTTAAAATTAAACAAAATCGGCTAATGTAATTTTAAATATACAGCCCCATTTAAAAATTTATTTATGTTTTTTAATTCTATAGCATTTGCTATTTTTTTACCAATCGTTTTTTTATTGTATTGGTTTGTATTCAATAAAACCAAAAGCACTCAAAATGCTTTATTAATTGTTGCCAGTTATTATTTTTATTCCTGTTGGGATTGGAGATTTCTGTTTCTATTGGTTTTCTCCACATTTCTGGATTATTATACCGGAATTCAAATTGAAAAAGGAAAATCAGAAAGGAGCCGAAAATTTTGGTTTTGGCTTAGTATTATTATCAATTTAGGTTTTCTGGGAATTTTTAAATACTATAACTTTTTTGCCGCTTCTTTCTCAGAACTATTAAATTCTGCCGGTTTTAAAGCAAGTCCAATTTTATTAGAAGTTATTCTTCCTGTCGGAATTTCATTTTATACATTTCACGGTTTATCATACGTAATCGATATTTATTACAAACGAATAAAAGCCGAATACAACTTTGTAGATTATTCCTTATTCGTAAGTTATTTTCCGCTTTTAGTTGCCGGACCAATCGAAAGAGCCACACATTTATTGCCTGAAATAAAAGTAAAACGAGAGTTTGATTTAGAAAAAGCAAAAGAAGGAATCTATCAAATTGTTTGGGGATTAGTCAAAAAAGTAATTATTGCAGATACTTGTGCGCCCTACGCCAATGCTATTTTTGATAATTATACGTCAATGAATTCGTTTTCATTAGTATTGGGAGCCATTTATTTTGCTTTTCAAATTTATGGGGACTTTTCAGGATATTCAGATATTGCATTAGGAGTTTCAAAACTATTCGGATTAGATTTATTGCGAAACTTCAATTATCCGTATTTCTCCAGAGATATTGCCGAGTTTTGGCGCCGCTGGCATATTTCGCTTTCTTCCTGGTTTCGCGATTATTTATACATTCCGTTAGGCGGAAGCAAAGGCGGAATCTGGATGAAAATCAGAAACACATTTATCATTTTTGTAGTCAGCGGGTTTTGGCATGGAGCCAATTGGACTTATCTCGCCTGGGGATTTATAAATGCCGTTTATTTTTTACCGTTATTAGTATCAAACAGCAACCGAAACAATATGGATGCTATTGCATTGAAATTTGATTTTAATTCGGCAAAAACAGTAATGAGTATTTTTTATACTTTTTTCCTGACTTGTGTTGCCTGGGTATTTTTTAGGGCAAAAACAATTACAGACGCGGTTTTATATTTAAAAAGAATAATTTACAGTGGAGAATTTAAAATTCAATTTCTGGCAAATGATCGAAGTAATTATGAGCTAATACCGCTCATTGGTTTGTTTGTGTTGATAGAATGGAACAGCCGTAATAAAATAGAACCGATTTCCGGGAAAAGAAGCACATTAAAATTAGCCTTTGCTATTGCAGCAATCATAGCGCTGGGAACCTTTTCAGATTATAAAGAATTTATATATTTTCAATTTTAATGAAGAAATTTTTAGTTTATATAGTTAAAATTTTAATCTTAACTATTTTGATTGCCATACTATTAGATGGCGTTTACACGTATATTTATTTGCAAGCCGGCAATAGAGGAAAAGTAGAAAGAATATTTACTTCAAAACCTCAAAAATACGATGTTGTTATTTTAGGTACTTCTCGCGCAAATAATCATTTTGTAGCCAAGATGTTTGAAGATAAAGGTCTGAAAACGTTTAATTACGGAATGAGCGGCGGGCACTTATTTGAAACATCATTATTGTTGAAGTTAATGATTGAAAGAAAATTTTTGATTAAAAATATTATACTTGAAGCCGATTTAAGTCTTGCAAATGATCAGGAATCTGAAGGGATTTCTGCTAAATTTTTACCTTATATTCATAATTCGGATATTATCAAAGAGCATTTTAAAACAAATGAAAACTTCAATGAATTGTATTATATTCCGTTTTACAGATATATAAAATACGAAGCCAAAATTGGTTTTAGAGAAGCATTCTATACTGCTGTTGATAAAAAAACAAATGCTTTAGACAACTTAGGATATTATCCGTTAAAAAAACATAAAAACGGGAATATGAAAAATAATATTGCCAAATTGAAACCATTGCAGCATAATAAGTATTACGAAGAAATTAAAAAATTGTGCCAAGACAATCATATTAATTTTATTGCCGTAATGACACCAATGTGCGAAAACGTGGTGGGAATGAATTATTTTGATAAAGTTAAAAAAGTATATCCTGAGATTCATAATTATGAAAATGTAGTAGTTGAAGATAAATATTTTTCATCCTGCGGACATATGACTGATGCCGGAGCAAGAATATTTACTGCCAGAATTCTAAAAGATTTTT
Organism: Flavobacterium sp. N1736; assembly: GCF_025947065.1. Lineage (NCBI taxonomy): Bacteria > Pseudomonadati > Bacteroidota > Flavobacteriia > Flavobacteriales > Flavobacteriaceae > Flavobacterium > Flavobacterium sp. N1736. The sequence continues at coordinate 3,045,741 of NZ_CP109994.1, read as the reverse complement.
TTAAGAAGTAAACAATGAAAATAGCCTTTTTAACACCAGAATACCCACATCCAAAAACCGGAAATTCCGGAGGTATTGGCACAAGTATCAAAAATCTGACAATCGGACTTTTAGCGCAAGGTGTTTCAGTCAGAGTTCTTGTTTACGGACAAAAAGAAGACGCTGTTTTTGATGATAACGGCGTTTTAATTCAGCAGATAAAAAATGTAAAAATTAAAGGATTGTCGTGGTTTTTTACAAGAAAAAAAATAGAACAACTAATTAATAAACTCTATTCTAATAAAGAAATTGATTTAGTTGAAGCACCGGATTGGACAGGAATTACTTCTTTTATTAAACCCAAAAAGTGTCCAATAGTAATTAGACTGCACGGATCAGATACTTATTTCTGTCATTTGGATAATCGTCCGGTAAAATGGGTAAACAAATTTCATGAAAAAAGAGCTTTAATTAATGCCGATGCATTATTATCTGTAAGTCAGTTTACGGCAAATACAACAAATGATGTTTTTGGTTTGAATAAGAAGTTTACAGTTATTCCAAACCCTATCGACGCAAGTTTATTTCAATCAGATAAAAATGTTCAGCAAGGAAAAAGCATATTATATTTTGGAAGCCTGATTCGCAAAAAAGGACTTCTTGAATTGCCTTTAATTTTTAATAAAGTAATCGAAAACAATCCGGATGCTAAATTGATTTTGATTGGTAAAGATGTTTCAGATATTATTTCAGGAAATTCATCGATCTGGCAAATGATGCAGGAATTATTTTCAAATCAGGCAAAGCAAAATGTAACCTATTTAGGAAGCGTTCCATATACCGAAATAAAACTGAAAATTCAGGATGCAGCACTTTGTGTTTTTCCGTCTTTTGCCGAAGCTTTTCCCGTTTCCTGGCTGGAAGCGATGGCGATGGAAAAACCAATTGTCGCCTCAAATATTGGTTGGGCAAATGAAATGGTCGATGACGGAGATAATGGGTTTTTGATTCATCCGACAAATCATGATGTTTTTGCAGAAAAAATCACTACACTTTTAAACGACAAAGAGTTGTGTTTGAAAACAGGAAAAGCAGCAAGAAAAAAAGTGGAAGATTTTTTTAATATTGACAGTATAGCGAAACAAAATATAGAATTTTATAAAAGCATAATTAACCGTAATTAGGAATGAAATTAAATGAATTTGTAACAACAGCCGGAGAAGTTATTCTTTATAATGGACAGCCTGATTTTGATCAATTAGAAACATTGTCAAAAGAAGCCGGAGATATCTGGCATAGTTCTTTTGAGCAAGGATACAAAAATGCTTTTCCAGAATTAGTATATCAAACCGCTGTGTTTTTTATGTTTATCAATGATTTTGATAATCTTGACAAATGTGTAAGCTGGAGAATTAATCCAAATCAATTTGCAGTTCGTAAATCAGTTTGGGAAACGTTGAAAGGTTTTGATGCAGAATATAAAAATATTCAATTACAGGCATTAGATTTTGGATACAATGCTTTGCGAAATTCAGCAGCTATTCCGTTATATAGTAAAGGACTTTTTGAGGAAAACTCAAAAGAAGAAATCAAAATATCAGCAAAAGACAGATACGTTTTTTTTAGAAAAAATTTCAAAATAGATCATTCTGTTTTTATGTTATACAGAGAAGGATTCTGGAAATGGAAAGAATGGAACGCCTTTTTTTATGCTAAGAAAAACTTCAAAAAATCAGGCGCCAAACCTATCATTAAACCTCGTGAATTGATGGAAATCGAAGGAAATCCTACGATTAGCTACATCATTCCAACAATGATGCGTCAGGATTTTACGCTGCAATTATTAAAAGATTTGGCTGCTCAGACATATCCCGTTTCGCAAGTTGTAATTGTAGATGCAACTCCAAAAGATGTACGGGATGAAAAGCTATATAACTCAATAGATTTTCCTTTTGAATTAATTGTTAAATGGCAGGAAACAAAAGGCAGTTGTCGAGCGCGAAACGAAGCAATCGACTTATGTACAGGAGAATATATTGTTTTTGGCGATGATGATGTTCGTTTTCAGTCTAATTTTATAGAAAATCATATCAGAATATTACAAACCTATAAAGTAGGCGCTTGCAACGGACTTGATATTCGTGCGGATAATCAGGAACAGGATTTAACAGATTTACAAGATAAGCTTCAAAAACTGGGCGACAAGAGATGGTTTGTTGGCGCAAGTCATGGTTTTAGTAACGCAAATTCTTGTGTAAAAACAGAATATGTTCGAAAATTAATTGGTAACGATATTAATTTTGATGGCGGTTATGGCGAGGATAGTGATTTTGGAATGTCGATAATTAAGTTAGGACAAATTGTAGTTCATAATCCTTTTTCTCCAAATTTGCATTTAAAACCTCCTGTTGGCGGATATCGATTTTGGGGAAATCAGTCTAAAATTTTAGGCAAAAAAAGAAAAGCCCAGCCTTGGGAATTAGATACGCCGGTTAAGTCTATTCGCCCCGTTCCAAGCCCAACGGTTATGTACGGAATCGTAAAACATTTTACAGCGCAGCAAGTTTTAGAATATAAGTACAAACACTTTTTCTTATATCTTTTTAAAGGTTCAAAAAAAGGACTTTTATACCGTTTTTTAAGAATTCCGTACAAAAATCTTCAGTTTAAAAAATCTCTTTTTTATGCTAAAAAACTAAATAACTTAGGAGCAAGACATAAATAAAATATGAAATTTTCCCTTATCATTTGTACCTACATGCGTCCTGAACCTTTGTTGAAATTATTACAATCGGTTCAGGAACAAAATATATATCCTGATGAAATTTTAATTATTGACGGATCAACAAATAATAAAACTGAGATTGTTTTAATAGAAAATCCGTTTGAAAATCTCCAATATTTTTTGGTCGGTGATAAAGATCGCGGACTTACGAAACAAAGAAATTTTGGCATTCACAAAGTAAATGATGCCGTTAAAGTTGTTTGCTTTTTGGATGATGATACGGTTTTAGAACCCCATTATTTTGAAAATATACTGCAAACCTATCATCAGTTTCCGGATGCTCTGGGCGTTGGAGGTTATATTTGTAATGAAATAAAATGGGAAGAAGTTGAAGATAATTACATTCCTAAAATCAATGAGTTTTATTTTGACGGATGGAAACGTAAAGACGGAAGCCGTTTTATATTACGTAAAAAGCTGAATTTGGATAGTGATTCTCCACCGGGTTTTTCTTCTAATTTTTCACACGGAAGAAGCGTTGGTTTTTTACCACCAAGCAATAAAACGTATGAAGTTGAACAATTGATGGGCGGAGTTTCGTCTTTTCGAAAATCAGTTTTTGAAAATTTTTCATTCTCCACTTATTTTGAAGGTTATGGACTTTATGAAGATGCCGATTTTACTTTAAGAGTTGCCAAAACTGGAAAATTATATTTAAATACATCAGCAAAATTAAATCATTATCATGCTGTTTCCGGAAGACCAAATCAATATCATTACGGTAAAATGGTAGTAAGAAATGGCTGGTATGTTTGGCGTGTTAAAAATCCAAATCCGGTTTTTAAAGATTATATAAAATGGCATGCAATAACAATTTTACTTACTTGCATAAGGTTTACCAATGTAACTACAGATCACAATAAAAAAGCAGCTTTTACGGAATCGCTGGGTAGAACAATTGGCTGGTGGAGTTTGCTATTTAATAAACCCCAAATAAAATAAGGGTATTTATGAAAACAATTTTAATTGCACATAATTATACCGAAAATTCATTTGCGTCAATGAGTTATTATTTAGCGCATCATTTGGCGGATTTAGGAAACAGAGTAATTTTTATTTCTCATAATCCCTTTTTTAAAGAAAAAGAGATTATTAAAAAAGAGAAAGGTGAAATTATCGTGTATTCTTGGTCCACTCAAAAAAGGCCAACATCGATAAAAGATGTTCTTTGGTTTTCTAAAATTTATTTTAAATATAAGCCCGATGTGGTTGTTGGTCATTTTGTAGGCGCTAATATTTCAATTGCAATATCAAAAATACTGTCTTTTGGCAGGGCTAAAACATTTGCCTATTATCATACGTTAAGCGATCAAATTTCAAAAGATCAAAAACATAGCGGAATAAAACACAACATGTTTTTTTTACGAAAAAAGATGTTTTATAAATTATTCTGTAATGTTGTTGTTTGTCCGTCAGAATTAGCAAAACTAGATCTTGAAAAATATTATTCTGTTACAAAAGGAATCGTTTTTTTAAACCCGATGAAAGATCGATTTAAAGGCAAAACAGATAACAGCGAGAATATTGTTATCTCGTTTTTAGGCAGATTAGATCCTTCAAAAGGAATTTTAGATCTCGTTACGGCGTTTAAAACATATTGCGATAAAATTAAAACGACAAATATAATTTTGAATATTGCCGGAACAGGAAGTCAGGAAAAAGAGATTAAGGAATTGATAAAAAATAGTGAGAATATCGTTTATTTTGGAGGATTACCTTATGATAAAATTGATGACTATTTATGCAAAAGCCATTTTGCGATAATACCTTCAAAAGTAGATAATTTACCAACGGTTGGTTTAGAAGCCATGATGAATCAGACGCCATTGCTGATTTCTAATGCAACAGGATTAACAAAATATGTAGAAGACGGTAATGAGTGTTTTAAATTTGATTCAAATCAGGAATCTATGGTTTCAATTTTTGAAAGAGTCGAAAGCAATTTTAATCTCCAGCCTCAAATGAGTGCTAATGCAAGAAATACTTTTTTGCTCAAATTTACCATAGACAATTATTGTATTAATTTTTCCAACGAATTACTCAAATGAAACTTGTAATCATTACACATGTCAATCATTTTCAAAGTGATAATCAGTATTTTGGTTATGCGCCGTATGTGCGTGAAATGAATATTTGGTTAAAATATGTTGATCAGGTTATCGTAGTTGGGCCTTTGCTGGAGAAAAATCCAACAGCAATTGATATTGCGTACCATCATCCTGAAATTGATTTTAGAAAAATACCTGATTTTAATTTAACCACTTTTAAAAATAGTATAATAGCTGTTTTTAAATTCCCAATAATACTCTGGCGAATATTTTGGGCAATGAAAGATGCAGATCATATTCATTTACGCTGTCCCGGAAACATAGGTTTATTGGGTTGCGTGGTTCAAATTCTGTTTCCAAACAAAATAAAAACAGCTAAATATGCAGGAAATTGGGATGCTGCAAGCAAACAGCCGTGGACGTATCGTTTACAAAAATACATTCTGAACAATACTTTTCTAACACGAAATATGCAGGTTTTGGTTTATGGAAACTGGAAAAATCAATCAAAAAATATAAAACCATTTTTCACCGCTACTTATTCAGAAAATGAAAAAGAAACGATTCTAAAAACCGGTTTTGATTCGGTTTTAGAATTCATTTTTGTTGGAAGTTTAGTGTCAGGAAAAAATCCATTATATGCTGTAAAACTTACAGAACAGCTGATAAAAAAGGGTAATAAAGCAATTCTCAATTTATACGGAGAAGGAGTTGAGCGAAGTGCTTTAGAAAAATATATTAAAGAAAATCAATTAGAAGAATATGTTTTTTTAAAAGGAAATCACGAACAGGAAACCATAAAAAAAGCGTATCAAAAAAGCCATTTTGCGATATTGGCATCTAAAAGCGAAGGCTGGCCAAAAGCTATTGCCGAAGCTATGTTTTGGGGATGCGTTCCTTTGTCAACAAAAGTTTCATGTGTTCCTTTTATGCTTGATTACGGAAACAGAGGCGTTTTACTAGACATGAGTATAAAGGATGATCTGGCTAAAATTACAGAAATAATTACAGACGAGAATTTGTTTTTAGATAAAAGTAAATTAGCAATAAAGTGGTCGCAGGAATATACAACGGATGTTTTTGAGTCTGAAATTAAAAAGCTTTTGGTAAAATGAGAATTGTACAAATAATAGATTCTTTAGATGCTGGCGGAGCAGAACGAATGGCGGTTAATTATGCAAATGCATTAGCCAAAAAAATAGCATTCTCTGGTTTAATAGCAACAAGAAAAGAAGGTTCTTTAAAAGATCAGATAAATTCGAATGTTTCTTATTTGTTTTTGGAAAAGAAAAATAGTGTTGATTTTCAAGCCGTTTTTCGTTTAAGAAAATATATCAAAAAAAATCAGATCGATATTATTCATGCGCATAGTTCTTCGTTTTTTATAGCCGTTTTAGTAAAATTGACTTTGCCGGGAATAAAAATTACCTGGCATGATCATTACGGAACAAGAGAAAAAGAAACGAAAGAAAAGAATAGGGTTTTGATATATTTATCGGCTTTTTTTTCTGCTATTTTTGTAGTTAATCTTCAGTTACAAGAATGGAGCAAGAAAAACATGCACTGTTCCCGAGTGATTTTTATTCCTAATTTTATAACTTCAAAAGCCGAAACGGAACAGTTGACCAATTTAAAAGGAAACGCAGGTAAAAGAATTGTTTTTTTGGCGAATTTAAAAAATCCAAAAAATCATATTTTGATCCTAAAAGCTTTTACCGAGTTAAAATTAAACGAAAGTGGCTGGACTTTACATCTCATCGGAAAAGATTATTTTGACAACTATTCAAATGAGATAAAAAAGCATATAACGTCTTATTCATTAGAGAATGCCATACATTTGTACGGAGCAAAAAATGATGTCAGATATATCTTGTCGCAAGCATCTGTTGGTGTTTTAGCTTCGACACAAGAAGGATTTCCCGTAACGCTACTTGAATATGGTTTAGAGAATTTAGCCGTAATTTCTACAAATGTGGGATATTGTTCCTCTATTATTCAAAATGAAGTAAACGGCTTGCTGTTTGATCCTCTATCGTATTTAGAGGTGAAATCGCAGTTGAAAAAAATTACGGATGATGATTCGCTTAGGAAAACTTTAGGAGATAATTTTAAGCAATCCGTTGAGCAGCATTATTCAGAAGAGATTGTAATAGAAAAGTTAATCTCTGCTTATACAAATTAAATAAATATGAAAAACATTTCATGGTCTTATGGTTTTCTGATTTTTATTCATGCACTAATAGCTTTGGTGGTTTTTGCAGTGCCTTTTTTGTCAAAAATATATGCACTTGTAATTCCAATATTAGGATTTTATCTTGTTTACAAAACAAAAAACAGAAACAATGAAGTTCTTTTAATTGCTGCTTACATGGTAGGTGTTGAGGTGTTTTTAAGAATGACTGACGGGAATTTTAATAATGAATATGTTAAATTCAATGTTATTTTCTTCATGCTTGTAGGTATTATTTACAGCAATTTTTCTACCAATGCCTTTATTTACTGGTTTTTTCTGATTTTGTTAATTCCGGGAATACTGATAACATCAACATCAACAGATTACTATAATGTAGATGTTAAAAAGGCGTTATTCTTTAATTTATCTGGACCGGTTTGTTTGGCAATTTCTGCCATTTATATGTTTCAAAGGAAGATTCTATTTGCAGATTTACAAAAAGTAGTTGTCGCAATGGGATTGCCTATTTTTACTACTACAGTCTATTTATTTTTATATAATCCCAGCGTAAAACAAGTATTAACAGGTACACAATCGAACTTTGAAACTTCGGGAGGTTTTGGACCCAATCAGGTTTCTACTGTTTTGGGATTAGGGATTTTTATCTTTTTCACTCAATTAATTTTATTTTCAAAATCAAAAAAATTAATGATTTTGAACGGAATTATATTAATTATGGTGAGCTACAGGGGCATTGTTACTTTTTCAAGAGGAGGAGTAATTACGGCTGTAGTGATGATTGCCTGTTTATTAAGTTTAATGTTTTATTTTTCAAATGCAAGGGGCAGAGGTAAGTTCTCTTTAGTTTTTATCGTGACGACACTTATGGGAATAGGAATTTGGACATATACTTCTTTAGAAACGGGCGGCTTAATTAATAAGCGTTATGCTAATAAAGATGCGGCAGGAAGACTAAAAAAAGATCGATTGGGGGGTCGTGAAGAAATCATGGATACCGAATTAAAATTATTTATGGATAATCCTATTTTAGGAATCGGAGCCGGTATGGGTAAAGAGCTAAGAAAAGAGCTGTTTAGTTTAGACGCCGCTTCTCATAATGAAATAACCCGAATGTTAAGTGAGCACGGTTTGTTTGGTATTTTAGGACTTTTGATATTATTAATAACGCCATTTGTTCTTTATCTCAATAATTGGCAGCACTTATATTTCTTTTCTTTTTATTTATTTTGGCTTCTTACTATAAACCACGCGGCCATGCGTACCGCAGCTCCTGCGTTTGTTTATGCCTTATCACTTCTTTCGGTTAAAGTGAAAATTCCTGAAAAAGCTGAAAATTAGATAGTTTATATTCTTTTTTTTATAATACATTTGCGTCAAGTTTTAGCCCCAAACCAAAACCAAATAGACCAATGTTTACAAAAAAGAAAATTCATTTCGAGATATCGGAAAGGAAGGTATTGCTGCATATTTTTGATGCATTTTTCGTTCTCTTCGCATTATATCTCCTAAACCTGCTCTTCAATTTTCAGTATTTTCAATTTTCAATTGCAAATTATTACTGGGAAATTGTACTGATCGCCTATGTCTACATGTTCGGATCCATTTTTGAAATGTATAATCTGCAAGTAGCGAGTAATCAATTTCAAATTCTTAAAAGCACTGTTTTTACCGCAACAACGACCGTATCGGTTTATCTTTTAACACCCGTTTTATCGCCTGAATTACCAAAAAACAGACTTGCAATAATCATATTTTATTTTGCTGTTTTGTTTGCCTTGTTATCCTGGAGATACATTTATGTTTATTTTTTGGCTTCTCACCGTTTTGTGCAAAATGTCGTTTTAATATGCGGTCAAAATCAGGTTGAAGAACTTGTTTTAGGACTTGAAAATGTAGATCCGCATTATAAAATAATCGGTTTTGTAAATTCAGATTCTGTTTGCGAAAGAGATTTGGATTTTCATTATGTAAAAGAAGTCAAAAAGGAAAATCTCGAAGATTTTGTAATTAAAAATGATGTTGCCGAAATTGTAATTGCTTCTCAAACAGCAGAAGGAATTACAGCAGATTTATACCAGCAATTACTGCATTTACTTCAGTCGGGAAACATTATTCGTGAATATACACAAGTATACGAGAGCAAAACGCAGCGTATTCCGGTGCAATATATTGCCAGGGATTTTTATCGTTTTTTCCCTTTTAGCCGTAGTAATAATAATAAATTGTATTTGCTTTTAGGTCGAATGCTGGAATTCTTTTTCTCCTCTTTAGGTTTATTAATGTGTATGTTCCTGATCCCGTTTATATCTATTGCCAATTTTTTCGGAAACAAAGGAAAATTATTTTACACACAAGAACGAGTAGGTAAAAACGGAAATGTTTTTAAAATCTATAAATTCAGGACAATGGTTGAAAACTCCGAAGTAAACGGAGCCGTTTTTGCAACTTCTTCTGATAAACGTATCACACCTTTTGGAAAGTTTATGCGTAAATCAAGAATCGACGAACTTCCGCAATTTTTCAATGTTTTAATAGGAGATATGGCTGTAATTGGCCCAAGACCCGAACGACCGTTTTTTGTTACTGAAATTGCCCAAATAATGCCGTTTTATGAAACAAGGCACGTTATAAAACCAGGATTAACCGGTTGGGCACAAGTAAATTACTCTTATGGAGAATCTATAGAAGAAAGTTTGATAAAATTGCAATACGATTTATATTACATCAAACACCGAAGCATATTTCTGGATTTGAGTATTACTTTTAAAACAATAACAACAATTGTTTTTTATCGCGGACAATAGTTTAAATAATAATAGGAATACGTTTTTTATTGCGTATTGCAACTCTTACCAAAACAAAACCGCTTGTAATTATCATTGGTAAAACAATTATAAAATGGGCTTTATTGATCATGAAAATGCTGTAGATGATCAGAAAAATTAAATGTAAAACAGCAAATCGATAAGTCCATCTTTTGTTTTTTACAATAGAGAAAAAGATCAAAATCAGCAAAAGCGGACTAAATAAAAGCACATTGTAGTTCATTGATAATTCCTGATGAGAAGAATAAAATCCAACAGAAACAAAAAAGATTCCCATTAAAGATAAAATCAAAAGGTAAATTTTGTCAACGGTTTTATGGTGTGCCAGAACAACAAAGGCAAGAATGATGAGGTAAGAATAAATATTATTCCACCATGAAGCCGGTGTTTCTTTTTCAAAAAGAACAAGTGTTTTTGTTTTGGCGGCTAAAGGTTTATTTTGAAAATTTATTTTTTCTAAGCTATTTTTCAATTCAAAAGGCAAAAATATTCTGGTTCCTAATTGATCTACTTTTGTACCGAAAATAATGCTGGTTCCTAGTTTTTCGTAAAAATGGCCATCAAAATACGGATATAAAATAGATCGGTATGTAATATCTGTATCGCCTTTTTTTACAATTACATTTTCATTTAAAGTGTTATTGATAATGTCAACAACCATCGAAGTACAATTTTTATCGATAAATTTATATGTATAATAGCGATCTTCAGAAAGTAAAGTAGCATTTAATTTATCAAAAAGCTTTTGTTTTAAATCTTGCGGAATAAGCAATTCCTGTTCAAAAACGCTTCTTTTTTCAGTATTATATTCTTCTATAAATTCCGGAAATGAATGCGTAATTACAAAATACTGTAAATCTCCTTTGGTAAATTTTGCAACGAAATTTGGAGTTCTAAAATCAAAAGCACCATAATTATAAACAACATCTATATTGTTTGCCGGATCAGAAACCCGAATCGCCGTATGTCCAAAATACGAATAGGTTTCGTTGCCCAAACCACAAGTAAGAACACTGATTTTTGCGTCTTTTGACAAAGGTAAACTTTGGCAGAAACCAATAGAGAAACTTAGTAATACTAATAAATTAAAAAGTGTTTTAAAATTTACTTTTTTCATGATTAAAAATTTTAAGAAGTTTGATGGTTTTCTAATTATTATCTAAAGATACCTAAATCTACTTTCAAAGAAAAAATATTCGAATACAAAGCAGTACTTTGGTTTCCTAAATCGGTTAAGGCATAATCTACCTGAATGCCTTTGTACTTGAAACCCAAACCAATATTGGGTTGAAAATTTATTTTTTCAGTATTGTCCAGTTGCGTTACATTTTGAAAATTTCCTGCACCGGCCCTTAAAAAAACCAAATCAGTATATCCAAATTCAAAACCCACCGCAGGATCAATACTCACTACTTTTGATGAAATAATATCGTTTGTCTGCTCAAAACGCATATTTAAATTTGTAGCAACCAAAAGACTGTAATCATTATGAAATTCTATCTTTTTTGAAACTCCCAATTGTGCTTTTGGTAAAGTGATTTCAGTACTTTCAGGCAATTCACTGTTTTCTCCCGGAATTGCATTGGCGATTTTCGCATACTCCTCCTCATCAATATTCCAAACATTATAAGTCGTTGTAATATCACGAAGCATCAAACCAAATTTCCAGTCATTTTTTTCAAACTGCAATCCAAAATCAAAACCAAAACCCCATGAATTAGCAAATTTTCCAATAACACGACGAATGATTTTTGCATTTACACCATATTGAAAACCTTCAACAGGCAATTTTCTGGCGTATGAAAATGTAAAGCCATAATCAGCTGTCGAGAATAAACTAATTCTGTTGTAATCAATATTTCCCTGACTGTCAATTAACTCAGTTGTATTTAGGATGTCATCAACACCAAAACGGATCATCGAAATTCCCCAGGCACTTCTGTCATCAATTGGGCTTGCGTAACCAATATAATCGTATTGCGCAATATTCGCAAAATAATTGGCATGCATCAATGAAATCTGATGATCTTCAAGATGCGTTAAACCCGCCGGATTCCAATAAACAGAATTTACATCTTCTGTAGAAGCAACTACAGCACTCGACATTCCTAATGCCGCCGCATCTACACCAATATTCATAAACTCATTCGAATATTTTCGAACAGTTTGTGCATATTGCATACAACTCCAAAATAATAAAAGCCCAAAAAGTTTCTTCAACGGATATTTTTTTGCAAACCGAAGTCTGTTTTAATTTTCCTCAAAAATATAATATTTTACGCATCTAATTTCGTCCTTTTGATAAATATTGCAAAACAGAGAATTTGAAATAAAAAACTCTTGCGAAAACTCCCGTTTCATACACTTATTATGCTAAATTTGCGCTTACCATTATCAAATTTTATAAAAAGATGAATATCAAAAAACACATTCCAAACTTAATTACGTTAATTAATCTTTTTTGTGGTTGTATTGCCGTTGTTTTTGTTTCTGAAGCCAATTATGAAATGGCTTTTTACTTCGTTTGTTTAGGAATCTTTTTTGATTTTTTTGATGGTTTTTTCGCCAGAATATTTAAAGTTTCAAGTCCGCTTGGCTTACAGCTGGATTCATTGGCAGATATGGTAACCAGCGGAGTTGTTCCGGGTTATGTAATGTTTACCATGTTTACCAACAGCGCACATGAATTAGGAACAAATCCTGCAATTCCGTTTTTAGGATTTATCGTAACTTTAGGTTCTTGTTATAGATTGGCAAATTTTAATATCGATACACGCCAAACCGATTCTTTTATTGGTTTGCCAACTCCTGCAAATGCACTTTTTATCCTGAGTTTACCTTTAGTTTTAAAGTTTTCAGATTCATTAATAATACTGGAAATTTTAACCAATCAGTGGGTTTTATTAGCAATTACTTTATGCAGTGCTTATATTCTAAATGCTGAAATCCCGTTGTTTGCTTTAAAAATTAAAAAGTTTACGGTAAAGGATAATGTCCTTCAAATAGTATTTTTAGTGATCTCTTTGCTATTAGTAGTAACGCTTCATTACATCTCGATTCCTTTAATTATCATTTTTTATGTGTTATTATCGGTAGTTAATAATTTATTTTTGAAAAAGTAGTTTTATTTGAATGGCAAGAAAAACGACTTACCGAAAAAATTCTTATTCTAAAGCAAAACCCAAAAGATCTGTTTTTAGCAGAGCCATCCGCTTTATTTTATATTCATGTTTAGTGCTGATTTTTTTAGGCACGATTTATCATTATCGTGCAGGATTAGCTTTCTATCTTGGTTTTAAATCCGGTAAAGTTTTAGAAGAAGATGAAGTAGACAAACACCTTTCTGACGTTCGAAATATTCAGGTTTTAGAAAATCACAAAGGAAAAGTGATTGGTATTGACGTATCTGAATTTCAGGGAGAAGTGGAGTGGGATGAAGTTGAAATTTTAGAAGAAAAATATCCTGTACAATTTGTTTTTATTCGTGCAACTGCCGGAAACGACAGAGTTGATAAACAATTTCAGAAGAATTGGGACGGAGCCAAAGAAAATAAAATAATGCGTGGTGCTTACCATTATTATCGACCAAATGAAAATTCTATAGAACAGGCAAATCTGTTCATCAAAACCGTAAAATTACAAAAAGGCGATTTGCCGCCCGTTTTAGATATTGAAAGATTACCCAAAAATCAATCTTTAGACAGTTTAAAAGTGGGATTGAAACGCTGGCTGAATAAAGTAGAAAAACATTATCAGGTTCGTCCGATAATTTATACCGGAGAACGTTATTACAGTGATTTTCTAAAAGAAGAATTCAGTGAATATTTGTTTTGGATCGCCAATTATAATTTTTACAGAGAAAAGATTGAAGACGATTGGCTTTTTTGGCAATTTACAGAAAAAGCATCTTTACCGGGAATAAATCATCGTGTTGATGTAAATATCTACAATGGAGATCTGGAGCAATTGCAGTTTATAACTGTTGAATAGGTTTCAGTTTTTCAGTCTCAGTTTTTCAGTCTCAGTTTACAGTGTTCAGTCGCGGTTTTCAGTATTCAGTCTCAGTTTACAGTCTCAGTGAAAACTGAATACTGCGACTGCGAGTGTAAACTTTTTATTTAAGCTGTGTAAGCGTGTACATGAAAAATAGAAAAGCAACAGTAATAAGAATCGCTAATGGATTTCCAAAATTAATGGTGAAACCAGCCCACTTTAATTTCTTAGGAACAAACATTCTTTTGTCTGCCTTATTATAATAAAACATACCCAAATGCCAATTATTTGGATCATTGTGCCAATTGTTATAATCTTCCTGCGTTGGTTTTTGTGGTGTCATTTTTTTTAGTTTACAGTTGCAGTTTACAGTCTCAGTATTCAGTTTTTACTGCGACTGAAAACTGCGACTGTATACTTTTTTACTAGAATTCAAGTTTCTTTTTACGTAATTCGAAGTTTTGTCCAAGATAAACGCGGCGAACCATTTCATCTTCAACCAATTCTTCCGGAATTCCGGCTTTCAAAATTCCACCTTCAAACATTAAGTATGTTTTATCTGTAATGGCTAAAGTTTCCTGAACGTTGTGATCGGTAATTAGAATTCCGATGTTTTTATTTTTTAGCTGCGCTACAATTCTCTGAATATCTTCAACCGCAACAGGGTCAACTCCCGCAAACGGTTCATCCAAAAGTATAAATTTTGGATCTGTTGCCAAAGCACGTGCAATTTCTGTACGACGGCGTTCACCTCCCGAAAGTAAATCACCTCGGTTGGTACGAATATGTTCTAAACTAAATTCTTCGATCAGGCTTTCCATTTTTGCAATTTGTTCTTCTTTCGAAAGTTTAGTCAATTGCAAAACGCTTAGGATATTGTCTTCAATACTTAATTTTCTAAAAACCGAAGCTTCCTGCGCTAAATAACCAATTCCTTGCTGAGCTCGTTTGTACATCGGATAATCAGTAATATTCAAATCGTCAAGATAAATATTTCCCTGATTTGGTTTTACCAATCCTACGATCATATAAAAAGAAGTTGTTTTTCCGGCGCCATTTGGTCCCAAAAGACCTACAATTTCCCCTTGATTTACTTCAACAGAAATTCCTTTTACAACACTGCGTCCTTTATAGGTTTTGATTAAATTATCGGCTCTTAATTTCATTTTTTTGGTTTAATCGTTAAACGTTTAATCGTTTAGTCGCCACAAATTAACGAATAAACGATTCAACAAATAAACGTATTAACAATTATTTAGTTTCAGCTTCTTCAAGAGCTTCCCAAAATTCGTACGCTCTTCTTAAATGTGGAATTACGATTGTTCCTCCAACCAAAGTTGCGATTCCCATAGCTTCCATCATTTCTTCTTTCGTAACGCCTTCTTTATGGCTTGTTTCCAAGTGATATTTTACACAATCATCACAACGTAAAACTGCCGAAGCCACTAATCCTAAAAGTTCTTTTGTTTTTACATCAAGAGCTCCGGGTGCATATGCGTTAGTATCAAGATTAAAAATTCGCTTCACAATTTTGTTATTGTCAGCCAATAATTTTTCGTTCATTTTAGAACGATAGTCGTTAAATTCTTGTATAATATCAGACATTTTGTTTCAATTTATTTCTATAAACAATCCTTGAGATTAAGATACTCACTTCGTAGATAATTAACATTGGTATTGCTACAATAGTTTGGCTTACTACATCTGGAGGAGTTACAATTGCTGCGATAATTAAAATAATTACAACGGCATATTTCCAGTACTTTCTTAAAAAAACAGGAGTTACAAGTCCTAATTTGGTTAAGAAATAAATAATAATAGGTAATTCAAAAAATAATCCACTGGCAAGAATACTGGTTTTTACCATTCCCATATAAGATTCTAATGTAAATTGATTTTTTACAACATCACTCACAGAGAAAGTGGCAACGAAATTTACAGACATCGGAATCACAATATAATAACCGAATAAAACTCCCAGGAAGAATAAAAGGGAAGACGTAAAAATAAATACTTTTGCATTTTTTCTTTCTTTCTCATAAAGTGCAGGGCTGATAAACTTCCAAAGTTCCCATAAAATATAAGGAAAGCTTAGAATAAATCCGGCTAAAAGACACATCCATACAAAAATATTGACCTGACCTTCCATCTCTGTATTCTGAATAATGAAATTCAGTTCCGTAATACAAATGCTATCGGCAAAACCTAATTGATGAGATAAGTCGCAAAACCAGACATAAGTAAAAAATGTAGGTCTTATTGGGCCTAAAATAATCTGATCAAACAAATAATCACTTATAAAATAAGTAACAAAAGCCATAATACATATCGCAATTGTACTTCTTACCAAAAGCCATCTTAATTCTTCAAGATGGTCTAAAAATGACATCTCGCCAAGGTTTTTCTTTGCCATTATACGATTCCTTCTTTTAAAATGTCATGTAAATGCAGTACGCCTTTATATTCACCATTATCAGCAACAATAAGCTGCGTTATCGAAAAATCTTCTAAAATATTTAAGGCATCAACAGCCATAGTTTCAGAAGATACTACTTTAGGATTTTTAGACATAATATCTTTTGCGGTTAAATCTGCAATTGTATCTACGTCATTTAGCATTCTTCGGATGTCTCCGTCAGTAATAATTCCGATAATTTTACCATTTTCAATAACGGCTGTTACGCCTAATCGTTTTTCAGATATTTCAAAAATAGCTTTTTTGATAGATGTATCCGGAGTCACTTGAGGTTTTAACGAATGTTCAATCATATCTTTTACGCGAAGCAGTAATTTTTTTCCTAAAGCACCACCCGGATGATAAACCGCAAAATCTTCAGGTTTAAAATCGCGCATTTCCATTAAACAAACCGCAAGAGCATCACCCATAACAAGTTGGGCTGTTGTACTGTTTGTTGGTGCAAGATTTATTGGGCAGGCTTCCATATCAACCGTGGTGTTCAAAACATAGTCTGAACCTTTGGCTAATGCCGAAGTTATATTTCCGGTAATGGCAATTAAGATATTTCCAAAACGTTTCAATAACGGAACAAGAACTTTTATTTCAGGACTGTTTCCGCTTTTTGAAATGCAAATAATGATGTCTTCTTTTTGTATCATTCCCAAGTCGCCATGAATGGCTTCTGAGGCATGCAGAAACATAGAAGGTGTTCCGGTTGAGTTAAAAGTAGCCACCATTTTTTGTGCAATAATGGCGCTTTTTCCGATGCCTGTAACGATCAATCGACCTTTGGTTTCGTAAATACGTTGGGTTGCTTCGAAGAAATTTTCATCAAGAAAATCAATTAGCTTTGTAATTGCTTCACTTTCAGAGAGTATTGTTTTTTTGGCGATTGCCAATATATTTTCTTTTGTGATCAAAACAGAATATTTAAAATTTGTATGTATAAAAGAAAGTTGTATCTTTATGTGTTGCAAATTTATACAAAATATCCATTAATATAAAGAATGAATTCAAACGAAATTGAAATACACAAGGAATTAAAGAAGTATTTCGGCTTTAGCCAATTTAAAGGCTTGCAGGAGCAAGTCATTACGAGTATCTTAGGTAAAAAGAATACTTTTGTAATTATGCCAACAGGCGGTGGAAAGTCTCTTTGTTATCAATTACCCGCTTTAATTCAGGATGGAACAGCAATTGTTGTTTCTCCTCTAATTGCTTTGATGAAAAATCAGGTTGATGCCATCAGAAGCCTTTCTTCAGAAAACGGAATTGCGCATGTGTTAAATTCCTCCCTTACCAAAACAGAAATTGCACAGGTTAAAAAAGATATTACATCTGGTTTAACAAAACTTTTATATGTCGCCCCTGAGTCCTTAACAAAAGAAGAATATGTAGCCTTTTTGCAAAGCGTGCCTATTTCATTTGTTGCTATTGATGAAGCACATTGTATATCAGAATGGGGACATGATTTTAGGCCTGAATACCGAAATCTTAAAAACATTATCAAACAATTAGGTCAGGTACCTATTATTGGACTTACAGCTACTGCAACCCCAAAAGTTCAGGAAGATATTCTAAAAAACCTGGACATGTCTGATGCAAATACCTTTAAAGCATCATTTAACAGACCCAATTTATACTACGAAGTTCGTACTAAAACAAAAAATATAGAATCGGATATTATTCGATTTATCAAACAGCACAAAGGCAAATCAGGAATTATTTACTGTTTAAGCCGTAAAAAAGTAGAGTCGATTGCCGAAGTTTTACAAGTTAACGGAATTAGCGCTGTGCCATATCACGCAGGTTTAGACGCAAAAACCCGCGCCAAACATCAGGATATGTTTTTGATGGAAGATGTAGATGTTGTTGTGGCAACAATCGCATTTGGAATGGGAATCGATAAACCCGATGTTCGTTTTGTGATTCATCATGATATTCCAAAATCACTCGAAAGTTATTATCAGGAAACCGGACGCGCCGGACGTGATGGAGGAGAAGGACATTGTCTGGCTTATTACTCGTATAAAGATGTAGAAAAGCTGGAGAAATTTATGTCAGGAAAACCGGTGGCAGAACAAGAAATTGGTTTTGCTCTTTTGCAGGAAGTTGTGGCTTACGCCGAAACCTCAATGTCACGCCGAAAATTTTTACTGCATTATTTTGGTGAAGAATTCGACAGCGAAACCGGAGAAGGTGCAGATATGGATGACAACGTTCGTAATCCTAAAAATAAAGTGGAAGCCAAAGAACAAGCCGTTAAATTATTGGAAATTGTTCGGGATACAAAACACATTTACAAATCAAAAGAAATTGTATTTACTTTAATAGGTCGTATAAATGCCGTAATTAAAGCACACAAAACAGATACGCAAACCTTTTTTGGCTCAGGTTCGGACCATGATGAAAAATACTGGATGGCTTTGCTTCGACAAGTTCTGGTCTCTGGTTATTTATCTAAAGATATAGAAACTTACGGTGTTGTAAAAATCACTAAAGAAGGCTTGAATTTTATTAAAAACCCAGTTTCATTTATGATGTCTGAAGATCATGAATATAATGAATCTGAAGATGAAGCAATCGTAACAGCCGCAAAATCATCCGGTACCGCCGATGAAGTTTTAATGGGAATGTTACGCGAACTACGCAAAAAAGTAGCCAAAAAATTGGGAGTTCCTCCGTTTGTAGTTTTTCAGGATCCTTCTCTTGAAGATATGGCTTTAAAATATCCGATTACTTTAACAGAATTATATAATATTCACGGAGTTGGTGAAGGAAAAGCCAAGAAATACGGCGGAGATTTCGTAACTCTTATTAATCGTTATGTCGAAGATAATGATATTATTCGTCCGGATGATTTAGTAGTAAAATCTACCGGAGTAAATTCTGCCAATAAGCTATATATCATTCAAAACATAGATCGAAAACTGCCATTAAGTGATATTGCATCTGCAAAAGGACTTACAATGGATGCTTTGATTAAAGAAATGGAGCAGATCGTTTATGCCGGCACCAAATTAAATATCAAATATTGGGTAGACGATTTACTTGACGACGATCAGCAAGAAGAAATTCACGACTATTTCATGGAATCAGAATCAGACAAAATCGAAGATGCACTTAAAGAATTCGACGGCGATTATGATATCGATGAATTACGCTTAATGCGAATTAAATTTATTAGTGAAGTAGCGAACTAAAAAGTTTACAGTCTCAGTTTACAGTTTGCAGTTTTTACTGAGACTGAAAACTGAGACTGCTACTAATACATCTCTCAGTGAGAACTGAATACTGCGACTGATTACTGATCACTATAAACTTCCCCACGATGCGGTTTCAAAGCATCACGTACGGGAATCATATTTTCATCGGTAACCACCATAAAAGCAATTGCCTGCATTTCGTTTATGATTTTAAAACCCGTAATATTCAACGGAAGTTTTTCTATGGTAATATATTCTTTCAGATGAATCTCGTGATGCTCTGCTGTTTTTGCAGAAGCCGGACCACGAAAATCCCAAATTAGTTTTATTTTTCTGGACATTTTTTTTAAAGGTTAATCCCGAAATTTCGGGAAAGAGTTGCAAAGGTACAAAGTCTATTTTGAAAATGGATTTTATAAAACCCAATAACGAATCAATCAATTGTATATATCGTATATATGGTATATTTTTGTTGAAAATTTATTTCAGATGAGAAAGTTAATAGACATAGACGAAAAAACTTTGACAAAGTTGAAAGTGATTTCAATATTTGAAAAAACGAGTGTGAAAGGATTGATAGAGAATGCAGTGCAAATGTATGTAAAAGAGAAACAATCAACCCAGTTTAACAACTTATCCGATGAAGAGAAAGAAGATTTAGGTTTGATGATGTTAATGCAGGAAGCAGAGAGGTCAGAACTGGTTTCAAGAGAAGAAATTATGAAAATCTTAGAATCTTGAAAGTTACATTTGGGAAATATAGATTAGGATTTTTTTTTGACGGAGAAGTCATAGAACTTACTAGATTTGCAAAACGCGAAGACATTTATAAGTTATTTCCATAAAATTTCAGAATCCAATAAAACATGCCAAAAGAACTTTTATTACAAGTTTCTCCCGATATAGCTGCAAACGAATTGTTGCTAAAAGATTATTTGTCTAAACAAATAAAAGTTTCGCCAAACGAAATTCAACATGTTTCTATTTTGAAACGTTCTATTGATGCGCGTCAAAAAGCGATAAAAATCAATTTGAAAGTTATTATTTATTTGCAAGGTGAACCTTTTCAGGAAACTAAAATTGGGCTACCTATATATAAGGATGTTTCATCGGCGCAGGAAGTTATTGTTGTCGGCGCTGGTCCGGCCGGACTTTTTGCGGCTTTGCAATTAATAGAATTAGGCTTAAAACCAATTGTTATCGAACGTGGAAAAGATGTTCGCGGACGTAGACGTGATTTAAAAGCAATCAATGTTGATCATTTGGTTAACGAAGATTCTAACTATTGTTTTGGCGAAGGCGGAGCAGGAACTTATTCTGATGGAAAATTATATACGCGTTCTAAAAAGCGTGGTGATGTAACCAGAATTTTGGAACTTTTGGTAGCTTTTGGAGCTTCTGAAGATATTTTGGTAGAAGCACATCCACATATCGGAACAAATAAATTACCAAAAATCATTGAAGATATTCGAAATAAAATCATCGAATTTGGAGGTCAGGTTTTATTTGACACTCGAGTAACGGATATTTTAGTAAAAAATAATGAAGTCGAAGGAATTGTAACACAAACCGGAGACAAGATTCTTGCCAATAAACTAATCTTAGCAACTGGGCATTCGGCGCGAGATATCTTTGAATTATTAGATAAAAAGAAAATATTTATAGAAGCAAAACCTTTTGCTTTAGGAGTTCGTGCAGAACATTCTCAACAATTAATCGATAGTATTCAGTATAGTTGTGATTATCGTGGTGAACATTTGCCACCGGCGCCATATTCAATCGTGAAGCAAGTTAATGGGCGAGGAATGTATTCGTTTTGTATGTGCCCGGGAGGGGTAATTGCGCCTTGCGCTACAAGTCCGGGCGAAGTGGTAACAAATGGCTGGTCGCCATCAAAAAGAGATCAGGTTACGGCAAATTCAGGAATTGTAATTGAATTAAAATTGGAAGATTTTAAACCCTTTGCAAAATTTGGTGCTTTAGCAGGAATGGAATTTCAAAAAAGTATCGAACAAAAAGCGTGGCATTTGGCTGGAGAAACTCAAAAAGTTCCGGCGCAGCGAATGGTTGATTTTACTCAGAATAAAGTTTCAGCAGATATTCCGAAAACGTCTTATGTTCCCGGAACAACTTCGGTTGAAATGGGGCAGGTTTTTCCTGGATTTTTATCGCAGATTTTACGCGAAGGTTTTAAAGAATTTGGAAAATCAATGCACGGTTATTTAACCAATGAAGCAATTTTGCATGCTCCGGAAAGCAGAACATCGTCTCCGGTTCGTATTCCCAGAGATCCAATAACGTATGAACATTTGCAGATAAAAGGTTTATATCCTTGCGGAGAAGGTGCAGGTTACGCAGGAGGAATTATCTCTGCTGCCATTGATGGAGAAAAATGTGCCTTAATGATTGCCGAAACTTTGAAATAACATATAAAATTGGTTTTTTATTTATTGGAATATCTTATATTTAGTATAAAAAATTATCCTTTAATATACGCCAATGAAAAACTTCTTTTCTAATCTATTCGGAAGAAATAATGACCCAAAATCCATTGTTTCTTTTGATGTCGTCGATTCTATATATGCTCATTTGTATCATACAGAAAGTCAATTTGAGTTTAAAATGAAAGGCATGCATAATGCTGTTTCTGTGAATTTGTTTACTTTTCCATCTTCATTTGATTATGAAGAAACCCAAAAAGAGATTGAGAAAAATGGTTTTAAAAACTCTTATGAAGTTTTAAATGAGCTTTATAAAAAGTTGAATATTGATCCCATTACCCAAGATAAAATAGAACAGGAATTAGAATTTGATTATCTGCATATTCAGTTTTATACAGAACCTCCAGCGCGAATAAAAAAAGACCTGAAACATGTTTTTCATAATTTCATTATCTTTTTTTGCTGTACAAATAGTTTAGAAACGAATGATTTTAGAATTCTATACAACAACAGTTATCTTTTTGATTATATAAAAGGAATTCTCGAAACTGAATATATTGATATAAATGAGCCTAAAAATGATATTCAGGAAATTGGTTTTAGAGAATTTAAAACTGTTTTGCAGGGAATTTGCCAATATGTAAATATTGAAATTCCGCAGGGAATTGAACTTCCATCACAAGAAAATTTATTGCTTGATGAAGAGGTTACGGTTGAATCTTTTGAAGAATTTATTAAGTTAGTTTCAAGAGGAAATGTCGACGAAATACTGGTTCAAAAACAATCTAAAAAGCTTTTTAAAGATTTTAAAAAAGAAACAAAAGAATACCATGCAAAAGTGGAAGGTCATTGGAACTTTTTTGAAGTTATAAATTGCTGGAACAGTGATTGGAAATTTGATCCGGAAGATGCTGAATATTTTATATCTGAAATGATTGGCGAAGATCTTAATTTCGAATATCCGGAAGAAACATATAGTCATGATTTGTTTCCATACATTCAATCGGCATTAGAAAAACATGATCTTGAATTAATGACGTATGATACGCAGGGCGATAATTATTTGTTTTTTGTTGCCAATAAAAATGACGTAGACCGAATTTTAGAATTATCTGAATTGACGAAAATTGAGGTTAATCAGTTGTAAATTGGGTTGAGTTTTATCGAAAAGAAAGTACGCGGATAAAACGGATTCGCTATGCGAAAACGCGGATAAGAACGGATTTTATATGCTCATTTATGTGATCCCTAGTTCCTCGGGATGATAAGATTACGGTGAAAACTGAGACTGAAAACTGTTTACCCACGCCCAGATTATTATTTACGGAATCAGAATAATTTTCCCTGTACTTTTTCTACTTTCCAGATAATCGTGTGCCAGTTTTCCTTCTGATAATTTGAAAGATGTTGGTGTTGAAAGCATAACTTTTCCTTCTATAATCCACTGAAATAATTGGTTGGCTCTTTTAATTCTTTCTTCTTTAGAGTTTAAATAACTCCATAAATCGCCGCCGGTTAAGGTTTTTGAACCATCCATTAACATTCTTGGATCTACAGGTGCAGGATCGCCGCCCGCCATTCCGAAGAAAACAACTTGCCCACATTCTTTTGTAACTTCAAAACTATCCATTAATGTACTTCCAATACTGTCGTAAACTACATCAACACCATTTGGGATTATTTTAAAAATGTCTGATTTCCAATCTTCATTATATAGAAAAACATGATCGGCACCTTGTTCAATGGCGACTTTTGCTTTGTCTGAAGATGAGGTTAAACCAATAACATTGGCTCCCAAAAGTTTGCTGATTTGGGTTAAAAACTGTCCAACTCCGCCTGCAACGGCATGAATTAAAACGGTTTCGCCCTTTATAGTTTTATGACTGTCAGTTGCTAAATAATGTGCTGTTAAACCCTGTAATAAAATAGATGCTGCGGTTTCAAAAGAAATGGCTTCGGGTAACGGAAGAACATGATTCGTGTTTACGGCAACCAATTCTGCATTTGCAAAAGGAACATCGGCAAAAGCCACACGATCGCCCACTTTATATTCAGGATGATTATTGGCGTCAATAACAATTCCTGCGCCTTCATAACCGGCAATAAAAGGCGGATTTCCTTTTAAATGATAGTTTCCTTTTCGTCTGTAAACATCGGCAAAATTTAAACCGATGGCTTTCATTTCGACTAAAATTTCATCGCTTTTCAATTCCGGATTAGGAATTTCTATATATTCTAAAACATCTGAATCTCCAAAAACAGAGAAGGTAAGTGCTTTCATTTTTTTATTTTTTAAGAATACAAAGTTCGGTAAAATTCAGGTTAAGTTTTAGATGTTCGTCATAAAACTGCATAACAAAACCTCGATTCAAATTGAAACGAGGTTTTGTTTTTATTGCCACAGATTATAAGATTTAAAAGATTTTTTCGCCACAAATTTCACGAATTAGCACGAATTAATTAGTGTAGATTTGTGAAATTCGTGGCAAACTGTCCCAAATTTTAAAATCATTTTAATCTTGTAATCTGTGGTAAAAAATAAATTATATTTTAGGAAATTTCATTTCGTTGAAAGTGCTTTTTTGAGCCGCTAATTTTTCGATTTCATCCCATTTTCTTGGAGATTCTGCCGACAGATTTTCGTATGAATCTTTTTTGATGGCGATATCATCTTCGATACGAACACCAATATTCCACCATTTTTTATCGCATTTACTGTTTGCCGGAATGTAAATTCCAGGTTCAACAGTAAGTATCATATTTTCTTTTAAAGTGCCCATATAATTTCCTTTATCGTGAACATCTAAACCAAGAAAATGCGAACAACCGTGCGGGTAATAGATTTTAACATCATTAGGATCAGTGATAATTCCTAATTTAATTAATCCGGCAGCAATAACTTCTTTCGATTTTTTGTTTAAATCCTGAATAGGCGTTCCTTCTTTACAGATTTTAAAAACTTCTTCCTGAGCGTCATAAACCAATTGATAAATGGCTTTTTGTTCTTCGGTAAATTTTCCGTTTGCAGGAATTGTTCTGGTAACATCGGCAGAATAACCGTGATATTCTGAGCCAACATCCATTAATAATAATTGATTGTCGATTTTAGTACTGCTGTTTTCTCCGTAGTGCAGGATACATCCGTTTGCGCCGGCGCCAACAATTGGTGGATAACCTTCGTCTTCGGCACCATATCTTCTGTGAATATAAGCATGAATTCCGTCAGCTTCGTTTTCGCTCATATTAGGACCAACAGCTTTCATTACTTCATTGTGGGCAACGCAGGAAAGTTTTACGGTTTTACGCATTAAAACCATTTCTTCCGGTGTTTTTATTTCTCTAAGTGCGTTTGTAATTGTTCTGAAAAGATCTAATGAAGTTTCGTTTTCAGTTGTAATTCCTGCTTTCGTTTTAAAACTATCCAACAAAGCAAAAAGATCAAAACCGCTTTTGTCTTTTCCTAAATCTGTTGGAATTTTATCGTAGATGATTTTATCGAATTTTTTAAAATCAATATTGAAATCTTTAAAGTCTTTACCGTTATAAACTGTCGAAAATCCTAATTTTGACTTTGCTCCGTCAACGCCTAAACGTCTTCCTGTCCACATTTCTCTGGCAGCATTTTTTTCTCTAACAAAAAATACTTCATTATACGTTTCGCCGGTTCCTTGTGCTTCTTTAAAAATCAATAAAACGGCATCAGGTTCTTTGTAGCCGGTTAAGTAAAACAAATCCGGGTTTTGATGGTAATTATAATTGATATCTTTTGAAAAAACTCTTTCGGGATAAGAGAAAATTACGGTAACAGAGTTTACCGGCATAAGGTTTCTAAAGGCATCTCTACGCCCTTTATGAAACTCTTTTGTTAAATAATCTGTTGGTAAATTTTCCTGAGACTGAACTTGATTGATGGTAATCAGGAAGATAAAAAGTAAGAGCAGCTGCTTCATTTTTTGTGGTTTTTTGATGATGAATTTTGTTTTTTGATCGCTGCAAATTACAAAAAAACCGTTCATAAAATGAACGGTTTAAATAATTATTTCTTTTTGAGTTTGCCTTTAAAGACTTTCTCAAATTTTTCTATTTTGGGCTGTATCACCATTTTACAATACGGCTGATTTTTGTTGTTTGCATAATAATCCTGATGATAATCTTCGGCTTCATAAAACTTTGTAAAAGGTTCTACTTTTGTTACAATCGGATTCTCGTAAACTTTTGCTTTGTTAAGCTCGGCGATAATACTTTGGGCTATTTTTTTTTGTTCTTCATTTTTATAAAAAATCACAGAGCGATATTGTGTTCCTACATCAGCGCCTTGTCTGTTTAGAGTTGTAGGATCGTGAACGGTAAAGAAAACTTTAAAAATTTCATTAATATCAGTTACGTTTTTATCGTAAGTAATCTGTACTACTTCGGCATGACCGGTTTTTCCTGTGCAAACTTCTTCATAAGTAGGATCGGCGACTTTTCCTCCTGAAAATCCCGAAACTACAGATTTAACTCCGTTTAGGTCTTCATAAACAGCTTCAACACACCAATAACAGCCTCCGCCAAGCGTAATGGTTTCCAGATTTGGTTTACTTTTTGTTTGTGCAAATGCGTTAAAAGACAATGCACATAAGAGAATTATAATTGTATTTTTCATTTTTAGTAAGTATTTTATTTTTGAGAATCAGGGATAAAATCAAGGGCAATCGAATTCATGCAATAACGTTTTCCGGTTGGTGCAGGTCCATCATCAAATAAATGGCCTAAATGTCCGCCGCATCTTCCACAAAGCGCTTCGATTCGTTCCATTCCCAGAGAATTATCATTTTTATAAATGACGCTTTTTTTATTGTCTTGTTCAAAAAAGCTTGGCCATCCGCAGCTGCTTGCAAATTTTGCTCCGGATCTAAAGAGTTTATTTCCGCATGAGGCGCAGTAATACGTTCCTTTTTCATCGGTATTCCAATATTTTCCTGTAAAAGGTCTTTCGGTATCCGCTTGACGCATAACGGCGTAAACATCTTCCGGAAGTACTTTTTTCCATTCGGCATCACTTACATTTAGTTTTGTGGTATCTGTATTAGAATAATAGGGATTTCCGGGTTTACTGATTTTGTTTTCCATAACAACAGTTTTTGTATTTTGTTTTTTTGATGATTGTCCGCAGGCTTGAAAAATAAATAGCGGCAGTATAAAGCAAAGACTGAAAAATTGGATTCTTGTTTTCATAATTTTAGTGAGGCTTTAAATTTGTAAATCAAAGGTACGACGAGAGTTGGCTTTGAAATGTCGTCTAATTTACAATTGAGTTTTTTTTAAGTATGTTTTAACTTTTTTTTATTTACGTAAAAGCAATCGGTTTAGTTTTTTAGGCTTATTTTTAAAGGATTTTAAATTAAAACAGAATTTCAAAGCTTTGAATACTAAAGACTTGTGAAAACAGAGGCTCGTTAAACTTTTCACAATCTTTTTCAGGATTTTCAAGCCATTTCTTTTTTCGTATTTTTGTTTGTACAAATCGCCATATGATAGAAGAAAACGTAATACTGGTTAATCAAAATGATGAGCAAATTGGCTTAATGCCAAAATTAGAAGCACACGAAAAAGCTGTTTTGCATCGTGCTTTTTCGGTTTTTATTTTAAATAGTAAAAACGAAATAATGCTGCAGCAACGTGCACATCAAAAATATCATTCGCCTTTACTCTGGACAAACACTTGTTGTAGTCATCAGCGGGAAGGTGAAACGAATATAGCGGCAGGAAGCCGAAGATTATTTGAAGAAATGGGTTTTAAAACCGAATTGAAAGAGCTGTTTCATTTTATTTATAAAGCGCCTTTTGATAATGGTTTGACGGAACACGAACTCGATCATGTTATGATTGGGTATTATAATGACAATCCCGCTATTAATTTAGATGAAGTGGAGGATTGGAAATGGATGAAAATTGAAGATATTAAAGAAGATATTGAAAAACAGCCCGAAATTTATACCGTATGGTTTAAAATAATTTTTGATGAATTTTATCATTATTTAGAAGACCATAAAATTTAATTATACCAACCAAACCTAAATGAAAGTAACCATATCAAGAAAAGCACATTTTAATGCTGCACATCGATTGCACAGGAAAGATTGGACATTTGAAAAAAACAATGCTGTTTTTGGAAAATGTAATAATCCCAATTTTCATGGTCATAATTATGGTTTAACAGTAAGTGTTACAGGAAAAATTGACCCGGAAACCGGTTTTGTTTTAGATGTGAAAGTATTAGCGGATATTATACTGGAGGAAGTAGAAATTCCGTTTGATCACAAAAACCTGAATCTGGATGTCCCGGAATTTCAGGATTTGAATCCAACAGCTGAGAATATTGCCGTTGTGATATGGAATAAAATTAGAAAAAGAATTCAGCCTGATTTTGATTTAGAAATCGTCCTGAATGAAACGGACCGCAATTTTGTAACTTATAAAGGAGAATAATAAATGTCATTAAAAATAGGAGATATAGTTCCGAATTTTACTGCAAAAGATAGTCATGGAGAAGTTTTTCAAAGCCAAAGTGTTTTGGGTCGAAAGCCTCTTGTGATTTATTTTTACCCAAAAGATAATACGCCCGGTTGTACTACTGAAGCTTGTAGTTTTAGAGATCAATACGAGGATTTTAAGGATTTAGGTGCCGAAGTAATTGGTATAAGCAGTGATAGCGTAAAATCGCATCACAAGTTTGCCAAGAAACATGAATTGCCTTTTATATTGTTGTCTGATCCGGATAAAAGACTAAGGCAGCTTTTTGGAGTCCGCAATAATTTATTTGGACTTTTGCCCGGAAGAGTAACCTATATCATTGATAGAAATGGTGTTGTGATTTATATTTTTGACAGCATGAATGCAGTAAAACATATTTCGAAAGCATTAGAGACAATTAAGGAATTAGTATTATAGATTTACAAATTAATATCAGAACAAGAATAATTAATTAACATATTAGCCCAAAAAGAAAACTTATGAAACCGAAAACGTACCCTTTACAATTTGAACCAATTTTGAAAGAAAGAATCTGGGGAGGAGAAAAACTAAAAACTATTCTTAACAAACCAATTACTTCTAAAATAACTGGCGAAAGCTGGGAATTATCAACTGTTGAAGGCGACGTAAGTATTGTGGCTAATGGTGAATTGAAGGGAAAATCGTTAATGGATCTTATTGATGAAACGCCAAACGAAATTTTGGGAACTGAAGTTTATAAACGTTTTGGAAAACAATTTCCGTTGCTTTTTAAATATTTAGATGCCAGAGAAGATCTTTCGATACAAGTTCACCCAAATGATAAATTGGCAAAAGAACGTCATAATTCTTTTGGTAAAACTGAAATGTGGTATGTAACACAGGCTGATGCCGATGCGAGAATTATTGTTGGTTTTAAAGAAAATTCAAGTAAAGAAGAATATTTAAAACATTTAAATGATAAAACTTTAGTTTCGATTTTAGATACTGTAAAAGCAAAACCGGGAGATGTTTTCTTTTTAGAAACAGGAACCGTTCACGCAATTGGTGCCGGATTGGTTGTTGCCGAAATTCAGCAAACATCTGATATTACGTATCGTTTGTATGATTTTGATCGTAAAGATGCTCAGGGAAACACAAGAGAATTACACGTAGATTTAGCACTTGATGCTATAAACTATAATAAAGTTGATACACAGAAAAAATATGAAACAAAAACCAACACATCAAATGTTGTTGTTGATTGTCCGTATTTTACAACCAATTTTCTTCCGTTAGAAAACAAAATTGAAGTTTCTAAATCAGGAGCAAGTTTTACGGTTTATATGTGTATTGAAGGAAGTTTCGAGATAGAATATGATGGTTTTAAACAATCGTATAAAAAAGGGGATACTGTTTTGGTTCCGGCTGAGATTAATGCATTTGTTTTGAATGGAAATGCTTCTATTTTAGAAATTTACATTTCATAGCCCGTAATAAAAAGATTATATGTACTTTTGCAGTCGCAAATTAAAATAAAAATAAAAATGGCAAACGTTAAAAATTTAAAGAAAGACATCAATTTCGTATTAGGAGATATTATTGAGGCAATTTACTTATTTGAAATGTCTACTACAGGAAATCCTACTCCAGAAACGAATGCTTTGATCGATCAGGCTATCGCTGCTTTTGATACTTTGATTACAAAAGTAAATGCAAAGAACGTTGAAAACAAAAAAGCTCACTTCAAACAAATCAATGTTGAATTGGAAGAAACTGCAAATCAATTGATTGCTAAAATCAACGAATTGTAAGCGAAAAAAAGTATAAAAAAGTGCAAATTTATTTTGGTAAAACGAAAAACCGCTTTATATTTGCACCCGTAATGAGTCGCCAGCGTAGCTCAGTTGGCTAGAGCAGCTGATTTGTAATCAGCAGGTCGTGGGTTCGAGTCCCTCCGCCGGCTCAACATAAAACCATCACTTTTAGTGGTGGTTTTTTTATTTAATTTGTTGTAAATTTATTTTGGAAAATACAAAAAACCACTTTATATTTGCACCCGTAATGAGTCGCCAGCGTAGCTCAGTTGGCTAGAGCAGCTGATTTGTAATCAGCAGGTCGTGGGTTCGAGTCCCTCCGCCGGCTCAACGTAAAACCATCACTTTTTAGTGATGGTTTTTTTTTGGAATAAATTGAAATGTTGAAATTGCAACCGCTAGTCTGTCCCTTTGGTCAAAAGGACAAAATTGTGCGATATAATTAATAAAAAAAGATTTTTATTATCTTCCAAATTTTTGATGTGCAGCCGTAAATTGTCCTGCTGACATGGCTGCAATAATCGAAATTTCTCCTGTAAGGCATAAAGCGGCACAAATTTCTGCCAGTTTAGTACTTTTTCCGGCACCATAACAATCTATTAATTCCAGACATTCTCTTTGTGTAGGGAAAGAAGTTCCGCCGCCAACAGTTCCAACAATTAAGCCGGGCATTGTAATGGAACAATATAAATCTCCATTTTCGTCTATCTCCAATCTGCTAATAATTGTTGCTGATTCAGCAGCGCAGGCTACGTCTTGTCCCGTTGCAATAAATAAAGCTGTAATTGCATTAACGGGGTGCATTCCAACGCCTAAAGTACCGGATTTTATACAGCCAAATAAACTAATCTTCCATTGCTGATACATCAATTCAGGAGTGGTTTTTAAAACAGATTCGATTATTTCTCTTTTAAGTGTTATTTCGGTGGTTATTTTTCTGCCTCGGACTTTGGTTGGTAATGCAGTTCCTTTTTTATCTCCGGATGAATTACCTTCTATAGTCCAAAATTCTGGCTTTATTGGGCTATTTTCGAGTATATACTGACAGAGGTGATTGCTGCATATTGTCACCATATTTTGTCCGGCAGCATCTCCAGAGGTATATTCGAATCTAATAATTACAATATTGCCTTCAATATTTAGCCCAATATCATTTAATACGGCGTACTTGCTGCTTTCGCTTACTATTTTTATAAAGGCTTCTTTTTGTTCTAAAACCCAATTGGTAAATTTTCCTAAATCAATCAAATTTTTGAATTTAAAAACAGGAGCTCTTTGTACACCTTCCTGTAAAGAAAGTGCTGTAATAGCGCCTGACTCTCTGCATGCTTTTGCGCCACGGTTGAAAGAGGCAAGCAAGGTTCCTTCGGTAGTAGCGACTGGAACATAAAATCCGCCCTGAGCCGAAGTCCCGTTTATAACTATCGGACCAACTATTCCGGTTGGAATTTGAGTCATTCCAATATAATTTTCGATATTACCTTTAAGGCTTTCATTATCGTAAAAAAACTTTTCTCCGGAAAGATAATCAACATTCGATTTTAATTCGTCGCGGATAAATTTTAAACGCGCTTCCTGACCATAATGTGTATATGGATCCTCGGTAGGAATTTTTTTTAATTGAGAATATAAAGCTGGGTCAAAAGCTTCTAATTTTTTTAGAACTGATAAATCGATAAAATCACGTTTTGCCCGATTGATGTTATTAGGTGGATTCTTCATAAAGTTTGTTTTTATAAAGCTAAGTTATTTAAAAATGTAAGTTAAATCTGCTTTACATCGTATAATTACTTAATTATCAGTTATTTATGAATTTGTAAGATATTTATGTAAAAATTATCCATAAAAAAATCCTGTTCTACGAATAAAACAGGATTTAGGTATTTTTATAAAACAATTATTTATTGTAAACTATTGAATTTTAGTATTTTGAAATTATTTTTGCTCTTCTTTTTTTATTTCAGCAACGAACTTAGTTAGTTTTTTACCGTAAAGTGATTGTGCTACTTTTGGAGTCATTGATTTTTGAATGGTATCAAGAAACTTAACGTTGATATCGTAAATTTCTGCTAAAGCAATATAGGGAGCTATTTCCTGGTCTTTGTGATTAATGGCAAAGTTTGTAGCATATAAGTATCTTCTTTTAATGTTAGATTGTTGTTTTACATCTATGCTATCAACTGCTTTTTGATCTTGTCTTTTAATTGCTTTAAATTTTGATTCAACCATAGAAAGGTTTTCATCATTAAAGCGAGAATTTACTTTTTTGTATTCTTCGTATAATTCCTGATTTTTAGATCCGGTTATTTTAGCACCGTAAATAAAATTATCAAGGTTTGTTTCAATAGTCATATTGCCCGGTTCAGCAAAAAACAAGATATTATTATCTAAAGAATTTGTTACTCCGCGGTCCAGGAATAAATAAAGTACTTCCGGCGATTCTAGTTTAATATTGGTTTCAAAAGCTGAATTTCCGTCTATTTTAATAGAGTCTATAGCAACAAGTGAAGTGTCAACAACTCTTTGAATATATAAAGTTCCGTTTTTTAATCCTTTAATATTTCCAGTTAAGTGTAAACCGTCAGTAGATTCTTTTTTGCTGCAAGATGCTAAAAGAGCAATTGCAACAAAGGCAATAATTGATTTTTTCATTGGTTTTTAGATTTTGCTGCAAAATAAAGAAAATAGTTTGAATGTGAAGTTGTCGTTGTTTAATTTTTACAAAAAATAAATCCCAATCTATTTCTAAATTGGGATTTGTTTATTTTTTTAAAAATGAATCTGTTACATCGATAAAGTGTAGGCAGTTCCGTTTTCGTGTGTATAGGTATATTTGCTGTCACAATCGTTGTTTCCGTAATCGACAACTCCGTTTAAATAACCTCCAACAACTTGTAATTTTCCTTTAGAAATAAATTCGCATGAATATTTTTTAACTAAAGTTTCTTTAACTGTCAAGGTCAAAGTTCCTCCTTTATCTGTCGTTATGGTATGAGTTCCTTCTGGTATTTCATAAACATTATCGTCAAGTACATAAGGAGTATCTACACCGGCAGTTTGCTTTGTAGTGAAGATTCCTGTATTAAGATACACTCTTCCCTGCAAATCTGTAAACTTTCCGTTGGTAACTTTTCTTGTCCATTGAGGTACTGTAGCAACAGTTGTGGTATTTGTATATTCAATTGTTCCTTCAAGTTTTAGTCCTGCAATAGAATAATCAATTCTTTCAATCGTCATTTTACTTCCTGTAGTAATAACGGCACCCGTAAGCGTGATTTTTAATTTTCCTTTTCTTGTAAGCTGATTAATCGTACAGCCTGTGCCGTAATCTACGGTGAACACTTTTGGATACGCGGTTCCGTTTGGTGTTTCTACTGTAATAACAGCGCAAGTTGCAGGTCCGGTTTCAGTTGCTTTTGCAGCTTGGGCAGGAGTTGTAACTGATAATGCAGTTTTAATATCCATTTCGTTTGCAGCATCAATTGCAACGGAAGCGCCAACGGCAGATGTATCAGTTTGATTAGCAATTTCATCATTGCTTGAGCATGAAACATAAATTAGTGCTGTTGCACAAATGGTTAAGGATAAAAGAAAGATTTTCTTCATAACAATTTTGGTTTAAGTTAGAATTTAAAGGCAATCAAAAATAATAAAAAAAATGAATCGGCATAAAAAAATCCTGTAGGCATATTTACAGGATTTATAAACGAATTTTATGTAATAATGTTTCATAGCGTCATTGATTTCTTTCTAATAAACGGACTTAAAATCTTTTAAAAACTAAACTGTTTTATAATATTCGCTTTTGGCTTTTCTGATTTTTTTATACTCTTCCCAATCAAATCGAACTAAAAACTCTGCCGCTTTTTGGGCTCCGCGAATGAAAAGATCAATTTTCGCGTCGTCTGTAAGGTTAAAATTAAGCCAGTTATGACTTCCTGTATCGATGTATCCAATTAAGTTTTTAAAATCAGGATTTTTTCTTAAAAACTCAAAATCGTAACCATATCTCGCTGTGTCAAACATAGAACTGATTACATTTGATAGTTTTTCATTTTTATTAATCTCATTTTTATCGTAGCCTAATTTTACGCCAAAAGTGGGTGAAACCGGAACAGTTAGATTTTCATGAAAAATATCAATAGGAAAATTTGAAATTATTCCACCATCCATAAACATAATTTCAGACGGAACAGAAGTTCGTAAACAGGTTGCGTCATTCCATTTGTTCCAGGCATCAACGCCTGTGGGAATATTTTTAATTTTAAAAGGAGTGAAAAAGAGCGGTATTGACATGGATGCGCGAACAAAATCAGCCGGGTTTTGAACATCTGGATTAGAGTAAAACAAATCAATCATTTTTGGAAAAACAATTTTACTTTCAGTAGTAATATCAGCGGCAATTATCGCCATATTACTCCAATGATCCGGTCGGTTGTATTCTTCCCTGTCTCCCAGCTGAACCTTGTTTATTTGGAATAATTTATTTTGATCAGAAACACCTTTTAATCGTAATGCTTTTAAATCAGCATAATTTTTAATTCCTTTTTGAGAAAGAAGATTTGAAATCCACTGATAGAAATTATTACCGGGATTTAATCCTAGATCATCCTTAAAATTATCGACAACCTGACAGCCTTTCAGAACTAGTTTTAGATTTCCTGCATCGCTTAATAAGGTGTCAATAAACTCTCGTGCATCGCGATCTCCATCAACAAAATCATATAAATTTTTGTTGCACAAACAATCTAATATCCATTCAGATTTTTCGATATCGCATGTTCCTGCAGCTGCCATTAGCATCGTATTTATACTTCCGGCAGATGTACCGGCGAGGCTTAAAAACCTAATTCCCATTTGTTCTAAAACATAAACGTAACCAACAAGAGCAATTCCTAATACGCCTCCGCCTTCTTGTACTAAATCAACATATTGGTTATTGTTGATGTCAATAATGTCCGAATATTTTTTATCTCTAATTTGTTCTCTAAGATCTCTTAAAATCGTTAAAATTTCGCCATTTTCAGTAAATTTTCTCTTATCCATGATTTTTGATTTTTGGTATTGATAATCAGTTAGTTGTGTTGTTTTTGGAAAGATAAAAGTATCGAAACATTTATTGTGAGAAAAGGGTGTATATACCCTTTTTAATGTTGTTATGTTGTTAGTATTTAAATAGTTATGATTTTAAAAAACAAAAAAAAACCTGCAAGTATTACTTGCAGGTTTAGTATTATAGTAAGATTTAAAAAATGTTTATTTAATCATTTCAAAACTTCTTTTTACGAAAGCTGTTAAAGCTTCACCTTTTAATAAGTTTTGTGATAATTTAGCTAAATCCAAAGCTTGTTTTACCAAGTGTTCCTGATGTGTTTTGTCTTCTGTATTCAAGATACTTGTAGCTAAATCAGAATTGGTATTTACGACCAAATTGTACATTTCAGGCATATTGCCCATTCCAAACATTCCGCCACCGCCAGACTGACTCATTTCTTTCATTCTACGCATAAATTCCGGTTGCGTAATAATAAACGGAGCAGCTTGGCTATCCATAGCTTCTAATTGAACTGAATATGCTTTAGGAATATAAGCTTCTAAAGACGCCTTTAAAGTTTCTTTTTCTTCATCAGATAACTTAGAAATCGTGTTTTCGTCTTTTTTGATTAAGTTATCAATATGATCAGAGTCAACACGTACAAAAGTTACATCTTTATTATCGCCTTCAATTTTTTGAATTAAATGCGAAATAATCGGAGAATCTAAAAGCAATACTTCGTATCCTTTTTCTTTTGCTGTTTCAATATAAGAGTGTTGTGCATCTTTATTTCCGGCATAAAGAACAACCAGTTTTCCGTCTTTATCGGTTTGGTTTTCTTTTAATTTCTCTTTTAATTCTTCAAGCGTAAAATAAGTGTCATCTACAGTTGGGTACAAAACAAATGCACCTGCTTTTTCGTAGAATTTATCATCAGAAAGCATACCGTATTCTAAAACGATTTTAATATCGTTCCATTTTGATTCAAAATCAGCACGGTTTTCGTTGAATAATGCTTTTAATTTATCAGCAACTTTACGGGTGATGTAGTTTGAAATTTTCTTAACTGCACCATCAGCTTGTAAACCAGAACGGGAAACGTTTAACGGAATATCCGGAGAATCGATAACACCTTTTAACATCGTCAAAAATTCCGGTACAATTCCTTCTACATTATCAGTAACGTAAACCTGATTTTGGTACAATTGAATTTTATCTTTCTGAATTTGCATATCTCCGCCTAACTTAGGGAAATATAAAATTCCGGTTAAGTTAAAAGGATAATCTACATTTAAATGAATATTGAATAACGGATCTTCAAATTGCATTGGATACAATTCTCTGTAGAAATTTTTATAATCATCATCAGATAATTCCGTTGGCTGTTTTGTCCAGGCCGGATTTGGATTATTGATGATATTGTCAGTTTCAACTGTTTCGTTTATATAATCTTCAGGAGCATCTTCCGGTTTTGGAAGTGTTTCTGTTCTTGTTCCGAATTTAATCGGAATAGGCATAAATTTATTGTACTTGTTTAATAATCCGCTGATTTTAGAATCTTCTAAAAATTCTAATGAATCTTCGGCAACATGCAGGATGATTTCTGTACCACGTGAAGTTTTGTCAGCTGGTTCAAGAGTGAATTCCGGACTTCCGTCACATGTCCAGTGCGCAGCACGTTCGTCTTTGTATGATTTTGTGATAATTTCTACTTTCTCAGCAACCATAAAAGCAGAATAGAAACCAAGTCCGAAATGACCAATAATTCCAGAATCTTTAGCAGAATCTTTGTATTTGTCAAGGAATTCTTCGGCTCCTGAAAAAGCAACCTGATTGATGTATTTTTCTACTTCATCAGCAGTCATACCCAAACCCTGGTCAATGATGTGGATTTTTTTACCTTCTTTGTCAACTTTGATTTCAATAACCGGATTGCCATATTCTACTTTAGCTTCGCCAATGCTAATTAGGTGTTTTAATTTTAAAGTAGCATCGGTTCCGTTTGATACCAATTCACGTAAGAAAATTTCGTGATCGCTGTATAAGAACTTTTTGATTAAGGGAAAGATGTTTTCTACTGAAACATTAATTTTACCTGTTGTCATATTTTATAAATTTAGTTTAACGTGATGACTTTCATGTCTTCAAATAGAATACCAATTGTTTTAGAGTGACAAAATGGCGTAAGTGTTAATTTTGAAAGAAAATAATTAGATTTTAAAACAAAGATATTTCTTTAGAATTGTATCTTTGTAATACTACGATTGTTAATCGTGTAAGTATTAACTTAAATAAAATGTATAAAATGAAGAAAATTATTTTCATTTGTATGATTTCCACCATGTTTTTTGCGTGTAAATCATCTTCGTCGACAGCTTCAACAGAGGCAACTACACTTTCAACTAAACTTGACAGACCTACTCAGGTAGCACTAAAAGGAAATTGGGTTCTTACTAATGTATCTTACCCAGGTTCTGATTATATCAAAGTTAATTCTTTTGATCTTGCAGATTCTAAATGCTTCATTGGAAGTACCTGGAATTTTATTTCAAATAATAATAAAGGAACAATGACTTTAAATGCACCAAGCTGTACTGCATTTACATCTCCAATCGTTTGGAGTATTAACAATCAGGGGCTTTTTGTTCTTAAAATTGTAGATCCGGGATTAAAATCAAAAAATGTTAAATCAGGATACTTGCTTAAAGTAGCGGGATTAAGTGATAATTCATTTCAGTTAATCGATAACATTAATGTTGGTGGACAAGTTAAGGATGTTACGTACCAATTTCAAAGAGCTAATTAATATAAAAAAGAATAAAGATGAAAAAGATAACAGTTTTAGGGTTGAGCAGTTTGCTTGTATTAGTTAGTTTATTTGCAAGTTGCGATTCAGTTAAAAATGCAAATAATACACAAAAAGGTGCCGGAATTGGTGTTGTTGCCGGAGGACTTATTGGTGGTATTTTAGGAAATAATTTAGGAAAAGGCGGTAACGCTGCTTTAGGTGCTGCAATTGGTGCTGCCGTTGGTGGTGGAACCGGTGCACTTATTGGAAACAAAATGGATAAACAGGCTCGTGAAATCGATCAGGCTTTACCCGGTGCAGATGTTGAAAGAGTAGGAGAAGGAATTCACTTAACTTTAAATGAAAATGCAGTTCGTTTTGATACTAACAAATCAACATTGACAGCTCAGGCAAAAGCAAATCTTGATAAATTAGTTCCTGTATTTAATGATTACGGAGATACTGATATTCAAATTTTTGGTTATACGGATAATACAGGTAAACCAGAATATAACTTGACTCTTTCTGGACAAAGAGCAGCTTCTGTTCAGGCTTATTTAGTAGCAAAAGGTTTAAAATCAAGCCGTTTTAAAACTTCAGGTTTAGGAATTGCTGATCCAATTGCAACAAA
This sequence comes from Flavobacterium sp. N1736, assembly GCF_025947065.1. NCBI lineage: Bacteria > Pseudomonadati > Bacteroidota > Flavobacteriia > Flavobacteriales > Flavobacteriaceae > Flavobacterium > Flavobacterium sp. N1736. Next base: position 3,007,067 of record NZ_CP109994.1, on the reverse strand, counting down.
TGATACTCCCGAAGGAAGAACTCAAAACCGTCGTGTAGAATTTTCAATTACTGCAAACGACAAAATGGTAAATGATGCTAAAGCAGAAGCCGGAAAATAGTTTTTGCTCACAATATAATTTTAAAAAAGCTGTTTCAATTGAAGCAGCTTTTTTTTTGACTTTAGAAATTAAACATTGTAAATTTGCTCTCTCAATTATAACTCATGCTCGACATAAAAAATATTTCTTTTTCGTATACTGATAAATCGGTTATTAATAACGTTTCTTTTACCATAGAAAAAGGTCAGAATATTGCTATTATTGGCGAAAGTGGCTGCGGAAAAAGTACACTGCTTAAACTCATGTATGGTTTATACGATCTTGATGAAGGTGAAATTTTTTATAACGGAACTCCGGTTTTAGGACCAAAACACAATTTGATTCCCGGAATGCCTTATATGAAATATCTGGCGCAGGATTTTGATTTATCTCCATTTGAAACCGTGGCAGAGAATGTTGGAAAGTTTCTTTCGAATGGTTTTGCAAACATGAAAAAACTTCGAGTTCAGGAATTATTAGAAATGGTCGAAATGGATCAGTTTTCTAACGTAAAGGCAAAGTTTTTAAGTGGAGGACAACAACAAAGAGTAGCTTTGGTGCGCGTTTTGGCTTTAGAACCAGAAGTTATTTTGCTTGATGAACCATTTAGCCAGATCGACGCTTTTCGTAAAAATGCTTTACGAAGAAATTTATTCCGATACCTGAAACAAAAAGGAATTACTGTTATTATTGCTACGCATGACAGTACAGATGCTTTGTCATTTGCAGATGAAGCGATTGTAATGCGAAACGGAGAAGTTATCATAAAAGATAATCCAACAAAAATTTACGAGAATCCTGAAACTAAATATGTGGCTTCGCTTTTTGGCGAAGTAAACGAAGTTGCTACACATTTATTGGTTTCTTATGAGGATGAAACACATAAAACATTAGTATATCCACATCAGTTTAAAATGGTTGCCGAATCTAATTTGCCGGTAAAAATTAGAAGAACTTATTTTAGAGGAAACCATTATTTAATAGAATCCGTTTACAAACGACAATTAATATTTTTTGAAAGTGAAATTGATTTACCGCTTGAAGAAAATGTTTTTTTAGCTTTAAATTATTTATAAGAAAACAAAAGCCATAAACAATAGAATATGTTTGTGGCTTTTTAGTTTATTGTTGTGTTTTTGTCTTAAAATCTGCTTTTCCTTCAATAAAATTATATTATCGACTTTATAATTAAACGATATTAAATTGCTAATAACGAAAAAAATAGTAATTTGTACGCTTATGTTTTAAAGTATACTTAAATTTGCAATCCAAATTTTTAACAAATAATAAAAGAATATGTATCATTCAAAAATAGCGGGCTTAGGATATTATGTTCCTTCTAATGTTGTAACGAACGAAGATTTGTCTAAAATAATGGAGACAAATGATGAATGGATTCAGGAGAGAACCGGAATTCAGGAGCGCAGACATATCATTCGTGGAGAAGATTCTACAACTACAATGGGAGTTAAAGCTGCTAAAATTGCAATAGAACGTTCTGGCGTAGCCAAAGAAGATATTGATTTTGTGGTTTTTGCGACATTAAGTCCGGATTACTATTTTCCGGGACCGGGAGTTTTAGTGCAGCGTGATTTAGGTTTAAGAACGGTAGGAGCATTAGATGTTAGAAATCAATGTTCAGGATTTGTTTACGCGATTTCTGTGGCAGATCAATATATTAAAACCGGAATGTATAAAAATATTTTGGTGATTGGTTCTGAAGTGCATTCAACTGGATTGGATATGACAACCCGCGGACGTGGTGTTTCGGTAATTTTTGGAGATGGAGCAGGAGCGGCTGTTTTAAGCCGTGAAGAAGATTTAACCAAAGGAATTTTATCAACTCATTTACATTCAGAAGGACAGCATGCAGAAGAGCTTGCTTTGCAGGCACCGGGAATGGGAGCACGCTGGGTAACGGATATTATTGCAGATAATGATCCAAATGATGAGAGTTATTATCCATACATGAACGGACAATTCGTATTTAAAAATGCAGTAGTTCGTTTTGCTGAGGTAATTAACGAAGGTTTAGAAGCAAATGGTTTACAGGTTTCAGATATTGATATGTTGATTCCGCATCAGGCAAATTTGAGAATTTCACAATTCATTCAAAATAAATTTAAGCTGACTGATGATCAGGTGCATAATAATATCCAGAAATACGGAAACACAACTGCAGCCTCTATTCCAATTGCTTTAACAGAAGCCTGGGAACAAGGAAAAATTAAATCTGGAGACACAGTTGTTCTGGCTGCTTTTGGTAGTGGATTTACATGGGCAAGTGCTATTATTAAATGGTAATCTAATTTGTCATGAATTAATATTTAAAACCTGCTCTTTTTAGAGCAGGTTTTTTTATAGTTTATGGTTTTGTTATGTAATTTTGTCATTGCGAGGAACGAAGCAATCGCATTTGCAGAGTTTGTAAATAGTAGTATGGTTGCTTCGTTCCTCGCAATGACCAACTTTAAGGAATATTTTTAAAATAAAATGAAAAAAAATCAACTTGAAATAGCGTGTTTTAATTACGAATCGGCATTGATAGCTCAGGAAAATGGGGCTGACCGAATTGAATTGTGCGAGAATATGCAGCTTGGAGGAACAACACCAAATTCGATTTTAGTGGTGAAAGTTCGCGAAATGCTTACTATTAAAATGCATGTGATCATAAGACCTCGCGGTGGAAATTTTGTTTATTCGGATGAAGAACTTACAGAAATGAAACAGGATATTAAACAGTATAAAAAACTGGGAGTTGATGGTTTTGTTTTTGGAATTTTAAAAAAGAACGGTCATGTCAACAAAAGACAAAATAAAGAATTAGTGCATTTGGCGCATCCTCTTTCCTGTACATTTCATCGCGCTTTTGATGTTGTGGCAAATGTAGAAGAATCTCTTGAGGATATAATTGATTGTGGTTTTAAAACCATTTTAACTTCTGGACAGGGAATAAATGTGGAAGAAGGAATTTTTACTTTAGAAAACATTCAAAAATTAGCCAAAGACAGAATCGAAATTATGCCCGGCGGCGGATTACGATCTTCAAATATTGAATTGCTTCAGGAAAAATTAGAACCTACATTTTTTCATTCATCAGCAATTACAGATAAAACGGAAACAGCAAATCCGGAAGAAATAAAAGAATTGAAGAATTTTTTATAAACTGATTCTTAAAATAAGAAAAGCCTGGAGTTGGCATACTCCAGGCTTTTCTTTTCTACAAGAACTATTAAAATCTACTACTAAAAGCGGGATTAAAACATTCCACCACCACCTTTATTAGTGTTATCTTCTCTTTGTTTACGTTGCAGGTTTTTAATTGTTGCACCTCCAAAGTTGTATGTTAATCCTAAATAAACAGTTTGACTTTCCCATTTAAACTGTCCTGCCTGAGGATAAGGATACATTGTGTCAAAAGCATATTTCATAGTATTAAAG